>JAFUUG010000508.1 GCA_017483905.1 Bacillota bacterium | reverse complement strand
TTCAAACGTTTTTCCTAATGAGTTCATATTTGTTTGTTCTTGTGTTGGTACTATATCTTTTTAAAATGCTTAACATTAAATCCGCAGGACTATTTGCAGTTTTTATGATAATTGGATTGGGTGTTTCCACTTGCTCAATAAAGTCTTCATCTATGTGGTTTTTTCCAATGGCGAATACTATTGTATGGCTTCATTACACTAAAATACTTCGTGAACCTGTAATACCCATATCACGCTCATATATTTACTTCGCAATAATTATCACGTTTCTGATAATACTGAACTTTATCGCATTAAGGAGAATGCAGTTCAGAAATATTGAACAGGTGGGATGAAAATGATTATAGTGAAAAATTTATCATTAACAATAAAGGAAACGGAAATACTTAGGAAAATCAATGTAAAATTTGATTCAGGAAGAATACATGGACTTATCGGGCGAAACGGCAGTGGTAAGACAATGCTGATGAAATGCATATGTGGGTTTGTAAAACCCACGGACGGAGAAATCTTCATAGATGATTGTAAAGTTGGAAAAGATTTCGATTTTCCTCCGAACACTGGCATAATAATAGAAACTCCCGGTTTTATACCCTACTACAGTGGTTACAAAAATTTAACTCTACTTGCTGCAATGAATGGAAAAATTAATTCAAGACAAGTAAAAACTGCCATTCAACAAGTCGGTCTTGATCCTAATTCAAAACTTCATGTAAAGAAATACTCGCTTGGTATGCGCCAACGTCTTGGACTTGCTCAGGCAATCATGGAAAACCCAGATATTCTTATCCTTGATGAACCGATGAACGGTCTTGATAAGGACGGTGTAGGTGATATGCGCAAATATCTTCTTGACTTAAAGAAGCGGGGCAAAACAATCATTATTGCTTCACATTCTGCTGAGGATATTGAGATACTTTGTGACACGGTTAGTGAGATGGATAAGGGTGTACTTACTGCTTTGTCTGGTTTTTGATTTATGAATAGAATGCTTATTTATATCTACGGCACAGAGAACGCTCTCTGTGCCATTTTTATTTCGATGGATAGTTTCCCCCATAATCATCATGGACGGCTCTGAGGGGCATTTCCGTTCGTTTGAGGGCATTATATCATTCAAGATAATTCTTTTTGTGCTTTGCCTGTACCCTCTGTTGGCTTCTCTCCCTCTCACGCTTCATATGCTGTTCGTTGATGTAATTACGCACCTCACGGGTGTACTGCGATGCTGTTGCCTGACGTTTCTTGAATGCCTTGTGTTCGGGGAGAATTTCGTCACGCCTGTCTTTCATTCGCTTTAACAAATCTTTCACACCCTCCAATGACGGAATCGATCCGTCCGTGGTATACTTCGTGCTATGCTCCTTGATATACTTGACCGCTTCTTCATATTCCTCAATCTCGGAGCTATGCTTTTTCTTGTATCGGCTCTGCACCCAGCCAGATTTGCCCTTGTACTCCTTGTAAGTAGGTTTCAGCTCGTCACGCTTCTTCATCTTGGCAATAATCGTTTCAACCGTCTTAATCTGTTCTTTCAGATCGGCAATCTCGTCCGTATGGTCATCTTCGTGCAGACCGTTAAACATAAATCCCGTAAACTCGGTGTAAGAAGTGATGCCGACAGCTTCAAGGGCGGCGATGATTTCATCTGCTTTCCCCATACCCCTGATAGAAGCCCACACATCTTCTTTCTTTTCAGGTGGCTTGCTTTCGGTCGGCTTGGGTGTGGGAGCTGCCTTTTCGGACTTTTCGTCAAGGAGCGCAAAGAACTCGTCCTCGGTGAGAACTATTTTGTCGGGTGCTGTCAGTTTTGGCGGTGCTGTGGCGGGCGGTGTCGGCTCAATCTTGGGAGGTGCAAAATACTTTCCAAAGCGATTTTGAATACGCTCTTTTATCAAAGCCCTCTCAATTGTTGCCTTGATGTTCTCCGGCTCAAATTCAGCGCCCAGCGTGTCGGCTCTTGTAAATCTCTGCTGCCCCTCTCCCGATAGCTTGAATTTCAGCTTGACCTTGTTCTGCGAAGTATACACATACTCGATACCGCTGGCAATACAATTTTGAAGAAAATCTGCAAAGTCCCTGCTGTAAAATGCAACCTCGGCAATCTTGGCTCGGAGCTTGTCTTTCCACGATTTACCCTGTATCTGCATATCACGCTCAAAGTGAGATACGCCCTTGCATTTCGGCTCGATGATAGACAGAGCATTTTCTCTGCATAACTCGTCCGAAATTGCCCGTAACTGCGCCCACGCCCTCTCGCTGACCTTACCTTGATTTCTTTCATAAGTAAAGCTAAGTCCGTTGTAAAGATTTGTGTTATTGAAAATGATGTGACAATGACAGTGGGACTTGTCTGTATGAACAGCAAGCACATACTGATAATTACCTTGCAAGAAACGGTCACACAATTCCTCTCCGATCTGCAAGGCTTGTTCGGGTGTGACTTCATTGGGAGCAAAGCTCTGAATTATGTGGTGTGCGAGGATTTGTGTCCGTCCTGTTCCGTTGGCTCGGACGGCTCGGAAGTCGGCGGCAGCACCTCGGCTGTCGGCTCGGCAAGCATAAGACTGGACATATAAACCGTTGACGGTCTTATCTCCGTCTGTGATGTAGCGGAGAGCCGCCCCGTCTGTTGCCTTGATTGAATGGATAGAAGTGTATGCCAAATCTCGTTTACCCCTTTCTTTATCTCGGTAATATCCTCGGCATAAATATGACCTGTGCTGTGAAGTCTGATTAATATTTGGTTGATGTTGCTCCCGATGCGTTTCATAAGTCTGTTGGTTTCAGAAATATCAGTGCTGTCGGGAGTGAGGTCAACCCTTGCTCTGACACAATCACGAATATACTCGCTCTTGTTCTTGTAA
>JAFUUG010000043.1 GCA_017483905.1 Bacillota bacterium | reverse complement strand
CAGAATGAATAACTTTTCGATACATTGATCTCACCTTCTTATTCTATTATTATAATATATTAACATAATAGTTGATTTTTTCTATGTTATTACTCACGAGTATGACGACCATACTATCCACATTATACATAGTCATCACACTACTCAATATAAATATGGTTCATTAAAAAAATACTACACGCTGAATCTTCATTTGGAGTCATTTTCTTCTTCCGATTTTTTTATCTTCATTATCGATTCTACAAATTCATTAAAGGTATTATATATAATACCTTTTTCTTTACGTTCCTTATAGTTATGTACATAATGTATATTTTCGTCTATTCTGTATAGATTTATATCATAGTCACATAAAATATCAGGATTAAGAATACTTCCTGCAATGACAAGTCTCTCAAGCGGATCATCATATATTTTATTGTCTTCAACAATACAACAGCCTTCCTTCATAGTTGATAATATTTTTCCCCAATCAGCAGGATCATATTTTTCCGATAAATGCTTTGAAAGTTTATGCATATTTTTATCATCAGGTTTAAAATGTATTATCGTAGCTGCCATTTTAAATATACTTTCATCTACATTCACTGATTTAAAACTACTTTGTGATTGAGTTGCATACCATATGCCGGCTCCAAACTTGCGCCCTTCTGTCAGAAGTTTAGTTATAGGCGATCCATTATTTATATTAATATTTTGGATCTCATCAAATATTAATGTAAAGCGATCGTTTTTTCTCAAATTACATTCCATATAGTTTATCAGGTCTGATTGTATAAAGTCAGCAGCAATTTTCTTTAATTCTCTGAGCTTTATTTGGGAAAGTTGAAATATATTTAATGTAGCACACTTATCTTTTATAATAACAGACCAGATATTATTTTTAGGATCTGACCTAAACTCGACAAGTTTTGACAATATATTAAGTTTTGAAGCCGCATTCTTACCTATACTGTTTTTTTTGTTCAGCAAATTATATAGTTTACATAAAGCATCTTCCACAGTTGGTTCTTTAGTAAGCATTTCTTCTATGGTGTTAAAAACAATAATTTTTTCTGCTCTGCCAAATTTTAACGGTGTAAATATTTCTGTTATCCTTGCAGAAGCCATCGCAGGAATTTCTTTTAATATTTCAGAACCGTTTTTATATTCCGTCAATGAAAACGGGTTTATATTTATTATAATTTTCCCATTTTCCATATAAGTAGTGTTATATATATAATCTTCACAATATTTCCATATTCTTTTATCTTCTCCCAAAGTATCATATACTCTGTCATTAAAGAAACAATTTGCGGTATCAATAGCAAATGTCGGAATTTTTAAAAAAATAATATTCTGTAATATTAATTTATATATCAGAAAAGATTTACCTACACCTGATATTCCATCTATGGATATATGCCGATTTATAGAATCATCGACACAAACGTATGCAGGCATATAATTAAATTGTATTTCATAGTCGTCGCTATAAATCTCTCGGTGTATATTCCGACAAATCCATTTATTGCCAATAACTAATTTTTTTCTCATATTCTCTCTCCTCCTCCGGAAGTATATCATTAAAAAATTTTATATAAAGAACAATAAATTTTTCGCATTTTCTCTCATTATTGCAAGAATATGTGCGTGTAGTTTCATATGAATTTTCATATTTATACAAGCATAGGCTTTTTTTCACCTTTGGTACAGAAAAAAATTTTTCCATGCGTTTTACAATTTTTTTAAATATTCTATGCTTAAGCCATATTTCACTTCCAATTATAAAAATTGTATTTTTTGAAGAAATTCCGTTAATATTTCTTTTGAAGGAAACATCAAATATTGCCACTACACATATTATTTTATAACATAAACAATTTTATGATATTAAATAATTACGATATAAGTGACTCACTTTTAGATACGATAGCATTAACACTTATTCTACCATCATCCCTAAATTATCATTCATATTTTATCTATGCAACAGATGCATTACATGATGATTGTGTAACCTTAAAATACGATATAGACTACAATAATGAAAAAGAATCTCATTCAGCAAATATAATAGAATGGTCGAAAATTTTAAAAAAATCAATAATTTTATTCAACAATATTATCTATCCTCTGATTTCAAAAGTATTCTTTTCCGTTTTTTATAAGGTCATAAAAACACTATTAGTTGAACAAGGGAAAGGATCCTCAACAAAAGATGTTTTAATGAATATGAAACTTGAAATTGAAGACCACTTCGACCATAATCGAACAGATTACGATTCATTAATTCCCATTCATGAATCTGATATGGATATATTTTCAGATGGAAATTTAAGCAACAATGATATTTTTAAAAACATTCCACTTGATAAATCAAAAAATTTTCTTTTGAAATCAATAGGTGCTTTTATTTTAAATATTGAAGCTCGTACAAAGCCTGAAATCAATGCATATACTTTTACACTTTTATACAAAAGATATAAAGAATTAACTGATGTAGAAAAAATGGTCATGAACCAAAAAATCGAAAAGATGAGAGAAAAAACAACAGCAAATTTTATAAATAAAGCCTTTGACTTTGAATATATAAAAGCAGATAATTTGTTAGAAGAAATTCGAGAGAATATTATTAATAATTTGCATTTACTTTAATACATAAATAAGCAATTTTAGGCTATTATTTAAACAAGCCCATTTTAAAAATATGGTATCTAAAAGCAAATGAACTTTTAAAAAACGATCACACTCTTCAAAATACAGTATTCATATTATTTATACTTTTAGACTTACAAGCCATTAGATCTCAAAATTTATACAAAAAACAAAATTCAAAAAAAATATCTATCCAACATTTTATAATAAAATATATTGATTAATAATTTCCAGATGGTTATATTAAAAATAAAATTATATATTTTTTAAACTTGGATAAAAAACAATTTACTTAAACAATATTTTTTACGCACTATTGTTTAATCTTATTTCTACTATAACTTTTATGCATAGCTTAAACATATTTCAAACTCAAATTCAGATGCATTTATTTGGATTTTCCCCTCGGCATTTTTGCCTACCGCCGAATCGAATACATCTGATGTTCTGTAATGTAATTACAGCTTCATCAGGTGCATATCTATATCTTATAGATATAAATCGCTCCGGCCCACCTCTTCGGCAGTACAGATAAT
>JAFUUG010000507.1 GCA_017483905.1 Bacillota bacterium | reverse complement strand
TCGTTATATGGCTCAGATGGACTCTTGCCTCCGTATGTTTTGCAAGCAGTATATTTCTTGCAACTATTATTTCCTCTCCCTCTCTCGGTATTCCCCGAAGTCCGAGCTTGCTTGACATATATCCGCTGTTTACCACACCGTTTCCCGAAATATCCTTATCTATACAGAATGTCACAACGGGTATGTCAAACATTTTTGAATACATAAATACATCACGCAGTATACCCGTCTTCATAAGGCTTTTTGAGCCGTCACTTACCGCCTTTACCCCTGCTCTGACCATTTCTCCCATTTCGGCGATTTCTTTTCCCTCACAGCCTTTTGTCATAGCACCGTAAGTCATGAGATTGACATTTGAATACTGCTTTCCTATTGATGTCACATAATCCACTATCGTCTTGCTGTCGATTATGGGAACACTTGTGGGAGAGGTCATAAGCGTGGTATATCCTCCCTGAGCGGCAGCATTGCTTATTCTCTTTATGTTATCCTTGTTTTCATATCCGGATTCACATATCTTTGAGTGCATATCTATAAGCCCCGGTAAAATGTATTTTCCGTTTGCAACATATACCTTTTCGGCGTTTTCTTTGAGATTTTTTCCTATTTTCTTTATTTTTCCATCTTCTATGTATATATCGTTAATTTCGTTTTCCGGTATACCCTCACCGATAACAATACCGTTTTTTATCAGAACATTCATCACACTGCCCCCTTACCTATCGACAATAAATACAGAAGTGCCATTCTCACCGCAACACCGTTTGTTATCTGATCTTCTATAAAGCATCTTGATGAACCGAGTATGCTGGAGGATATCTCTATACTCTTATTCGGAGAACCGGGGTGCATAACTATCGCATCTTTTTTGGCGTAAGAGAGTACATCTTCATCTATTTTGAAGAAATTCTTGTATTCGTTATATGAAGCAAGCTTGCTTCCGTAATCCGATTCATTCTGAAGTCTTAAAGACATTATTACATCTGCATCTTTTACAGCCTCACGCACATCATAAGTCACTTTCACTCCAAACTGATGCAGCTGCGGAGGAAGCATCGTAGGAGGAGCCGCAACACATACCTCCGTACCGAGCTTTAGAAGTCCCCATATATTGCTCCTTGCAACTCTTGAGCTTGCCACATCGCCCACTATCGCAACTTTAAGCCCTTTGAAATCACCTTTTTGATTTTTTATCGTCAGCAGATCCAAAAGAGCCTGACTCGGATTTTCATTTATCCCATCTCCTGCATTTATAACTCCCGCCTTTACTCTTTCGGCGAGAAACTTTGCACTTCCGCTCATAGGGTGACGGCATATAATGAAATCTCCGCCCATCTGTTCTATCGTTCGCCCCATATCATTTATATTTTCATATCTGCTGTTATAATCTTCCGATACCGTTATATCAACTATACTTGCGCTTAAATATTGTGCCGCAAGTTCGTAAGACAATTTTGCCCTCATACTTTTCTCATAGAAAAGAAGTATAACTGATTTTCCCTGCAAATACGGGGCTTTTTTATTCGATTGACTAAGTACATATTTCATCGTTTCAGCCGTTTCAAAAATATGTTCTATCTCGTTTGCACTAAGTGCCATAAGACTGATAAAATCTTTTCTTTGAAATAACATTCTCTCACCTCAGTTTCTTTAATTTTTCGGCTAACTTTATAAAATGCTCCGGCAGAGGGCTTTCAAACTCCATATATTCCTTTGTTCTCGGGTGTATGAAACCAAGAACCTTTGCATGAAGTGCCTGTCCTTTTGCTCCATAAGTATTTTTCTTGCTTCCGTATACCGTATCGCCCACAAGCGGATGACCTATACTTGCAAAATGAACTCTTATCTGATGTGTTCTTCCCGTTTCAAGCATAAAACGAACCACCGTAAATTTTACAAGCCTCTCTATCACCTTATAGTGTGTAACGGCTCTTTTTGAATTTTTATCCGTTATAGCCATTTTCTTTCGGTCTGTCGGATGTCTGCCGATAGGCTTGTCGATAGTTCCCTCATCATCTTTTACATTCTTTTCGACTATTGCAATATATATTCTTTTCATACTATGCTTTTCAAGCTGTTCTGCAAGGCATTGATGTGCCGTATCATTCTTTGCCGCAACGATGACCCCCGATGTATCCATATCTATCCTGTGAACTATACCCGGTCTTAATTTTCCGTTTATACCCGAAAGGCTGT
>JAFUUG010000506.1 GCA_017483905.1 Bacillota bacterium | reverse complement strand
AATAATATCATACCTTTTATCATAAATAAAAATAAACAAATTTTAAGCAGGATTGCCCTTATGAAAATAAAACATACAACTATTATATCAATAATCGCTGCATTTTTCAATCTATTAATTATAATATTTCCAAAAGAAATTTTATCAGCCTCAAAATCGGGTCTTATTCTGTGGTTTAACACAGTCCTTCCCTCGCTCCTGCCTTTTATTATCTGTACGGAACTTTTGTTCCGTCTTGATTTTGTAAGACTTCTCGGCTCTTTTCTCGACCCTTTGATGAGAAAGGTTTTCCGTATCGGCGGCTGCGGTTCATTCGCTCTCATAAGCGGGCTGTTTTCGGGCTACCCTATCGGAGCAAAAGTCACCTGCGATCTGTACTCAAAAGATCTGATTTCAAGAGCTGATGCTCTGCGTCTTTTATCTTTTTCAAACAATTCCGGACCTCTTTTTATCTTGGGTGCAGTAGCCTCGGGAATGTTAAATAACACCTCGATCGGTTTCCTTCTTTTGTTTATCCATTATATAAGTGCCTTTTTAAACGGCATTGTTTTTTCAAGGATAATAAAAGGAAAAAGTCATTCATCTGCCGCAATGCCCGCCGTTGCGGACAATATCTCATTTGGCAGTGCACTTTCATCAAGCGTTTCCTCTTCCGCCGAAACGATCATTTCTATCGGTGGCTACATAATATTATTCTCCGTAATTATAAAGCTTTCCGAACTGCTGCACTTATCCGATACTTCTTCCGTATCGTCAAATTTTCTTCTCGGAACAGTCGAGATAACAAACGGCTGCAAAAATCTTTCCGCTTTCTCAGATTCTCCCTTTGTTATCTCCATGATATCAGCTTTAATAGCATGGGGCGGTTTCTCTATCCATGCCCAGACTGTAAGCTTTATTTCAAAGACCGACCTGAAGATTTCTCTTTATATTTTTGCCAAATTTATTCAAGCCGTCGTATCTTTTATCCTTTGCTTTTTTCTTTATCCTGTTTTTATCCGTTTGCCGTAATATTTATGTATTCCGACTTATATTTTGAATACATTATCTTCTGTGAATGATATAAACTGTAATATCCCGAAAGCATATAACTTATAGCTATTGCAGCCAGATAATACGGCATAGCGTTCATACCGAACAATTCAAGGCACAAAAGCAGCGATGATATAGGACAATTCGTAACACCGCAGAAAACAGCTCCCATTGAAACAGAAGCACATAATTCCGGTGATATACCAAGTATTTTACCCATTATACATCCAAATGTCGCCCCCACAAAAAGTGTAGGCACTATCTCCCCGCATTTATATCCCGATGCAAGTGTCAGAGCCGTAAATATCATTTTCAAAAAAAATGCCTCGGACTTTACTTCACCCTCAACGGCTTTTTCGATTATATTCATCCCTGCGCCGTTATAATCTCTCGTTCCAAGTATATATGTAAGAATAACTATAACCGTACCCGTCAGAAATATTTTGAGGTAAGGATTTTTCAGCCATTTTTCAAGATATTTTTCCGCCATCATCATTATAAGGCAGAACATAATGCTCACAAGCGCACAGCATATACCAAGAACACATATTTTTCCCATCGTTATCATACTTACTTCGGGAATATTTGCAACATGGAACATTTCCGGAGCGATACCGTAATTTCTCGAAACCGCACTGCTTACAAGTGCCGCAGCAACGCAAGGCACAAGAGCCGAATAATACATTATCCCGACGCTTACGACCTCTATCGCAAATATGCTTGCCGTCATAGGTGTTCCAAATAAAGCCGAAAAGGCTGCGCTCATACCGCACATTATAAATATTCTTCTATCCTTGTCATCAAATTTCAGCAGTTTCGCTATATCGTTGCCGATACTTCCACCCATCTGAAGTGCAGCACCCTCACGACCTGCCGATCCTCCGAATAAATGCGTAATTATCGTTGATACAAATATCAGCGGCATCGTTCTTATAGGCAGACTGTCATTTGAATGTATGGATGATAAAACAAGATTCGTACTCGGCATTTTTCCTTTATTTCTGAATCTGTATATCCACACAATGAAAAGACCTGCCACAGGAAGTGCAATTATAATGTTCCCGTGACTTTCCCTGAAAGATGTCGCCATACTCAATCCGTAGTAAAACAGTGCACATACCTGCCCTATAAGAAATCCCGTAAGTATGGAAAAAACGAACCATTTTAAAAATCTCACAAAAGCAACGCTGCTTTTGTATATCGGTTCATTCAGATTTTTCATATTACCCTCCGATTTTTTCAAAAAACCCCCGTCTGAACAGGCGGAGGAATTTCCGATAAACCATAAATTTTTATTAAAAACAAGAAGAGCAAGCCGATAAGCCGAGTTCTGTCGTGAATAGTCATCTATCTTGCATTATCGTCACCGATAACGTCATGCGACCTTTACCTGAAACGGAACGAGCAGCCCCTTTTGTTTCATTTCGGTCTTGCTTCGGATGGGGTTTACAGTGACCCTCTATGTTACCATAGAAGCGGTAGGCTCTTACCCTACCTTTCCACCCTTACCCGCTTTCGCAGGCGGTTTATTTCTGTTGCACTTTCCTTAGAGTCGCCTCCACCGGCCGTTAGCCGGCATCCTGCTCTGTGAAGCTCGGACTTTCCTCATACCAACGGTATGCGACTATTTAGCTTACTCCTCTTTGTCTTTTTCTTCCTCAATTTTTGTTGCCTTTACGAGTGTAATCCTCTTATCTTCTGTTTTTTCTATCTTGAATCTGTATCCGCCGTATTCTATCTCAAGATGTTCCTCTTCCCCCGGTATATGTCCGATCTGCCCTATAATGAATCCGCTAATAGTCTCATATTCATCATCGGGAAATTGTATACCCAGTTTTTCGGATATGTCATCAAGTTCCGTCAGCCCATCTATCATATACGTCACCGTATCCGTCTGAAAAATATCGGGAGTTTCTTCTTCATCATATTCGTCGAAGATATTTCCCATTATTTCTTCAATAAGGTCTTCCATCGTCACGATACCTGCCGTACCGCCATATTCATCTATGATGATACTCATATGTACCTTATCTTTCTGCATTTCCTCAAATAATTCGTCTGTTTTTTTACTGAACGGCACACAGTACGGATTCATTATAATTTTCTTTATATCTATCCTGTCTTGTCCTTTTTCAACTATCATCCGCATAATATCCTTAATATGCAGTATACCGATTATATTATCTATATTATCCTCATATACGGGGTATCTCGTATACTTTTCTTCTACTACAAGCTTTATTATTTCCTCTTTCGGCATATCTATGGGTATCGCAACTATATCTTTTCTGTGTGTTGCTATATCCCCAGCTATCTTATCATCAAACTCAAAGATATTGCTTATCATTTCCTTTTCATTTTCATCTATGGCACCGTCTTCTTCTCCGGCATCTATCATATTCATTATTTCTTCCTGAGTAATATCGATGTCATCATCAAACCCGAATATTTTAGATATTATCTCACTGCAAATATGTATCAGATAAGAAAACGGCATAAGAAGCCAGTGCAGAACTATAAGCGGATTACCGAATATTTTAAGCACACTCTCATATTTAAGCCTTGCTATCTTTCTCGGAACTACTGTACCGAAAAGAACCATAAAAAATGTCACTGTAAACATAATTATCAGCAGCACGATCGTTTTTTCGACCATAAACAAACTTTCGTCACCGCCATATATCGGAAATCTTTCAATTAGCACATCTGTAAGATTATCCGAACAGATAACACCCGATCCCATCACAAGCAGTACATTGATAATACTTGTCGTTGCCATGAATCTTCTTGTGTTATCCATTATGTTCAGCAGAGATTCCGCCCTGTCCTTATCCTCTGTTTCTATCTGTTTAATTTTCTTGCTGTCAGTCATCGACAGGGAAACTTCGATAAGTGTTACCAATCCCTTTAACAGTACAACAATACCTAAAAATATTATTGTATTAATTACCAATACATTTTCCCCCTAAAAAATAATGAACAAATTATCTTCTCCCGACCACAAATTTAATGGACGTTTTCATTTCGCCCTCTACTTCCAGTTGAGAGAAAGCCGGTATACATATCAATTCTATCCCATTAGGTGCAACATATCCTCTTGCTATCGCAACACTTTTAACAGCCTGATTTACCGCACCCGCACCGATAGTCTGCAATTCGACCTCATCATCATGTCTTACTACCGCCGCAATAGCACCTGCCACCGATTTAGGCTGTGAACTTGCCGAAACTTTTAATATCTCCATCAGAATAGCCTCCCAAAATCACTTTTATATAGCAAACAACATTAAAAAATTTCATTTACCATAAAACTATTCTGTGCAAATTATATTTTTTTATACAGGCAATTTCTTTTCAACTTCATATTTTTTTACAGCAATACTTGCAGCATTCTGTTCTGCCTCTTTTTTACTTTTGCCTGTCCCTCTTCCAAGCACTTCGCCCTTGTGTCTTACCTCCACAATGAATTTCTTTTCATGTGCCGGACCCGATTCTTCAACGATCTCATAATGAAGCGGTTCTTTGCTGAATCTTTGTATCACTTCCTGCAAATAAGTCTTGCAATCATATTTCTTAAAACTCTGCCTGTGTTCATTAATAGCATCGTTCATCTCTTCAAGTATGAATTTTTCAGCCTCATGAAAGCCACCGTCAAGGAAAATAGCACCGATCACAGATTCATAAGCATCTGCAATAAGAGAATCCCTGTTTCTTCCTCCCGTATTTTCTTCACCTTTTCCCAATTTCAGCATACTTCCGAGATCAAGTTTTTTTGCCTGTTTCGCAAGAGTTTCCTCACAAACTATGCTTGCTCTTAATTTTGTAAGCTCCCCTTCGGGAAGTTCCGGATATTTATTATAGATATAACTGCTAATAGCAAGTTCAAGCACCGCATCACCGAGGAATTCAAGTCTTTCATTACTTGTTATCCTTGTATTCTTGCACTCATGTGCGTAAGAGCTGTGCCTTAAAGCGTTTTCAAATAACTCTTCATTTTTAAATTTGTAGTTCATATATATCCTCTTTCATAATTTTCAGTATACCTAAAAATTATGGTAAAGCCCAATGTACAGTAAACGACATTTTTTATGTTGCTAACTGTAAAATTTGATATATCATCATTGAACCTTACCATAATCTTCAATACATCAGACCTGCCCAATCACTTCGTATAAACAGCCTATCAGACAGGTCTGCCTCATCAATGCTTATTTATTTTTAGCATTTTTGATGTACTCAACAGCATCGCCTACTGTCTTGATCTTTTCTGCATCTTCATTGGCAAATTCGATCTCAAAGCTTTCTTCAAGCTCGGAAATGATCTGGAAAAGATCCAATGAATCAGCACCAAGATCATCTGCGAAAGATGTTTCCATTGTGATCTCATCTTCCGAAATACTCATCTGCTCAGCAATAATTTCTTTTACCTTATCAAACTCCATTTAATTGTCCTCCTTATTTCTACTATGCTTACATAATAGTTATATTATACAATTTATACTATACTAAATTTAATGCAATATTACAAGTATTTACCGAAAAAAAATTATTAAATTTTTTATTCTCCGTAATATATCATCTCAAAAACCGCATTTATATCACAAAAATTCGTCATACTTAAAGTTTATTTTCTATCTTGCTGACTATATCTGCCTTTACAAATAACCGGCTTTGCTTTATAGCACCTCTTACATCCTTAGCAACGGAATTTCCGTGAGCCTTCACGACCAATGCTTTAAGTCCGAGAAACGGTGCTCCTGCAACGTCCGAATAATCAAAAAACTCCTTTATCCTCTTGAATGCCCCTGTAGCAAGAAGCGCACCCATTTTGCTGAAAATATCACCCATAAGTTCTTTTTTGATTATTTTAAGCAAGCTCTTTGAAAATCCTTCCGAATATTTAAGGATAACATTTCCGACAAAAGCATCACAAACGGCAATATCAACAACACCCTTTGATATATCTCTTGCCTCCACATTTCCCGTAAAATTCACATTGCTCTGTTCAAGCAGTTCGTAAGTCTCTTTTGTAAGTGCATTGCCCTTTTCTTTTTCCGCACCTATATTTATAAGTCCGACTTTTGGCTCTTTTATCCCTATCACATTTTCCATGTAAACAGAACCCATCTGTGCGAACTGAACGAGATAATTCGGCTTTGCATCTACATTGGCACCGGAATCTATTATAAAAGTCGCACCACCGTTTTCATGTGGTATCATAGTACCAAGTGCAGGTCTTTCAATGCCTTTTATTCTTCCTATCGTTATAGTTGCACCCGTAAGCAGCGCACCTGTATTACCTGCCGAAATAAAAGCCTGAGCAGACCCTTCTTTTACAAGTTTAAGCCCCACCACAAGAGAAGAATCCTTCTTCTTCTTTATCGCCACCGTCGGAACTTCGTCCGTTGCGATCACTTCGCTTGCATTATGTATCTCGATACGGCTTTCATCATACTTGTATTTTTTGAGTTCTTCCCTTATCGCATCTTCTTTTCCGACAAGTATTATTTTTATGTCATTCATTTCCTCTATGGAAATAATACTGCCTTTTACTATCTCTTCGGGTGCATTATCTCCACCCATAACATCTACAGCAATTTTAATATCACTCATAACCATCAAACCTCGGCCTATAAGAAATAAAGGCAGACCCGAATATTAAGTCTGCCCAAAGTTTCCTTAACAACTCTGACAAAAGTCCGCACATCAATCTACGGCGATTACTTCCCTGTTGTTGTAAGTACCGCAGCTCTTGCAAACTCTGTGAGCCTTCATCAATTCACCGCATCTGCTGCAATAAACAAGGCTTGGAGCAGATATCTGCCAGCTCTGTGCTTTTCTTTTATCTCTTTTTGATTTAGACATTTTACCCTTAGGACAAATAGACATTATTACTACACCTCCTTATCAAGTACGTTCCTCAGTTTTTCAAATCGAGGATCAATATAAGTTCTGTCACATCCACACTCACCCTCATTGAGATCATGACCGCATATATGACATAATCCTTTACATTCCTCTGAGCATACTACTCTCATAGGATAAACAAGCAGTATGTTGGCAATAATAGCAGGTTCCAGGTCGAGAATCTTATCGGAATATTCCCATTCGCCCTCGTCATCGCTGTCCTTTGCAAAGATCTCAGCCATATCAAAGGTACACTTAACGGAAACAGGTTTAAGACACAAATCACATTTTGTTTTGATTTCAGCCTCTCCCATTCCGTTGAAAGAGAACCTGTCCTCACCTGTATTAGTAATATTTCCATTTATCTTAACGGAAACCTCATTGTTATCGTAATCCTGCGGTAAGGTCACATTGCCCTCCCACACGACCGATTCGCTACTGCCTTTTGTAATATTTTTTACATCTATCAGCATATAATCACCCCATATAAGCTTTTTCAATGCCGATACCGTAAAAACAGTGCAGCACCGCACAAATTTTATTATACAGCCTTAACTGTTATTTGTCAAGCAATTTTTTTGTATCTTCCGCTATCATAAGTTCTTCGTTTGTAGGTATTATGAAAGCTCTCATCTTTGAATCCGGAGCAGCAAAATCTATTTCCCTGCCTCTTGTTGCATTCTTTTCTTCGTCGATCTTCATTCCGAGACATTCAAGATATTTACATATAGCCGCTCTGTGACCGCTGTTATTCTCACCGATACCGGCTGTAAATACGACAGCATCGCAGCCGCCCAGTGCAACATAATATTCACCGATATATTTTGCAACTTTATAGCGGAACATTTCAAGGGCTATCTTAGCCTTTTCATTTCCCTCATTCATTTTTTCTTCAACATCTCTGAAATCGCTTGATTCGCCCGAAATACCAAGAATACCTGATTTCTTGTTCATAATAGTATCCATTTCGTCAGGGCTTAATTTTTCCTTGTTCATTATGAAAGGAACGATAGCCGGATCTATATCACCGCATCTTGTACCCATCACAAGACCCTCAAGCGGAGTAAGACCCATGCTTGTATCTATAACTTTTCCGTCTTTTACAGCCGCAATACTTGAACCGTTTCCGAGGTGACAAGTAATGATCTTTGTACCCTCTGCCTTTCCTCCAAGCATTGCAATAGCCCTCTGTGTAACAAACATATGGCTTGTTCCGTGGAAACCGTATCTTCTTATATCGTATTTCTCATAATATTCATAAGGGAGAGCATACATATAAGCCTTTGGAGGCATCGTCTGATGGAACGCAGTATCAAATACAGCTACATTTGGCTTGCCCGGCATAAGCTTTTCGCAAGCCTCTATACCCATAAGGTTTGCAGGCATATGAAGAGGACCGAGATCGAAGCAGCTTCTTATAATATCTTTTACTTTCTGATCTACAAGTACAGAGCAGCTGAAATATTTACTTCCGTGAAGTACTCTGTGACCTATACCGTCGATCTCTTTAAGGTCTGCAATAACGCCTACTTCCTTATCTGTAAGCTTATCCATAACAAGCTTTATAGCCTCGCCGTGATCTTTGAGAGGCTGCTCGAAAACTTTCTTATCCTTGCCTGTAGCAGTATGCTGGAGATTAGAACCTTCTATACCGATCCTCTCCACAAGCCCCTTGGCAAGTACACTGTTGTCCTCCATGTTGTATAACTGATATTTCAATGACGAACTTCCGCAGTTTATAACAAGAATTTTCATTAATATTTTCTCCTTTATTTTATATAAAAATTCATTTTCCAAATCGGCTTCGTACCTTAGCACGAAGCCGAAAAATTACAGTAACAATAAAAATATCTGTACTTTTGTTGTTTATTCTCTTTATTTGATCATTTTGTAGCGATCTGAGCCTGAACAGCTGTCAATGCAACTACACCAACGATATCTTCCGCAAAACAGCCTCTTGAAAGATCGTTCACAGGCATTGAAAGACCCTGGAGCACAGGACCGTAAGCCTCTGCCTTTGCAAGTCTCTGAACAAGTTTATATCCTATATTACCTGCCTCAAGGCTTGGAAATACGAGGGTGTTTGCGTGACCCGCAACTTTACTGTCGGGAGCTTTAAGTTCGCCGACTTCCGGAACCAATGCAGCATCAAGCTGTAATTCACTGTCAAGCTCAACATCAGGGAATCTCTCATGTGCGATTTTAACGGCATCTGCTACCTTTGTTACGTCATCATGCTTTGCACTGCCCTTTGAAGAGTATGAAAGCATAGCAACTTTAGCCTTTCCACCTGTAAATGTTTCAAAGGATTCAGCAGAAAGACCTGCTATCTCGGCAAGTTTTTCAGAGTCAAGGTCGGGATTTACAGCACAATCGGCAAATACGAATACACCATTGTCGCCAAATTCACAATCAGGTACTTCCATTACGAAAAATCCCGATACGGAAGAAACGCCTTTTTTGGTCTTTAAAAGCTGAAGTGCGGGACGAATAGTATTTCCCGTAGAGTGGCATGCACCCGAAACTGCACCATCTGCATCTCCGCATTTACACATTAAGCAAGCATAGTACATATAATCTTTTTCCATCTGCTCTTTTGCCTGCTCAGGTGTAACGCCTTTTTTAGCTCTGAGTTCAACGAATTTATCTATATATTTCTGTTTGTTCGGATCATTGAAAGGATCAATTACAGTTGCACCGGAAATATCATATCCCGCACCGTTTTTCTCGATCTCTTCAGGTGTACCGATAATGATAATGTTTGCAATACCCTCTTTCAATATCTGCTCTGCTGCTGCAAAAGTTCTCTTATCCATTGATTCGGGTAAAACGATAGTTTTCTTGTCCGCCTTAGCTCTTGCCTTAATTGTGTCTAAAAAACTCATGAAAATAATTCTCCCTTCGTTGTTGTATATTTATATAACGGTACAAAATATCTTTTATCTCAATATCTTGTTACCGTGATTTTTCTATCAATATTTTCGCAATACCATTCAAATCCGCTTGTTTTTCGACCGCACCTATATCGTATGCAGCTTTAGGCATACCGTACACAACACAGCTTGCTTCATTCTGCCCTATGGTATACGCTCCGTTTCTTCTCAATCTCAGCATACTTTTTGCACCGTCGCTGCCCATTCCCGTAAGTATGACCGCAATTACATTACGCACATTCAGATCAGCCACCGAATCAAACAAAATATCAACAGCAGGTCTTACACCGTTCACCTTTTCGGATTTGAATACACTTACACTATAGCCCATAGAACTTCTTACCAGTTTCATATGAAAATCTCCGGGGGCAATCAATGCAAGACCATTTCTGAGTGCATCACCGTCTTTGGCTTCGCATACATTAAGTTGACATAAATCATTCATCCTGTTTGCATACATCTGTGTAAATCCGGCAGGCATATGCTGTACTATAAGTATCGGCGGCATATTTGCAGGCAACTCTTTAAGCACAGCAAGCACAGCCTCCGTGCCGCCTGTTGATGCCCCTATAACTATCAGTTTATCCGATGTTCTTGCTATAGGTACCGAATTAATAACAGCTTGCCTTGAATTGTCGCCGACAGTTCTTTGTGCATCTTTTATCTTCATACGAAGATTACGCATAAGTCGCTGATCTTCGACTCTTCCGCCGCTTTCTGTCCATGTAGTCATGGCAAGCGCACCTCTTTTTGTACAGTCATAACCCACTGCGTTATTTTCGCATACGGTAATAAAACCGATATTCGAGCCTTTAAGAAAATCCGCAACGGATAAAACATCATTTTCATTTCGTTCCGTCACATAAAATACCACCACGAAATTTTTGTGTGATACCGTATACCTTTTCAACGCATCAAGATTTCTTGCATACCCGACTACATTTATTTCGCCGTCATCGTCAAAGCAGCCGTCAACAATATTATTGAATTTATTGGATTCAGAGCATATTACTACATCTATTTTCTTCGCAATCATAGAACATCCTCAAATCTTTCATTAATATCATGCTTATCGGGATATGTCGAAAAACCGTACTCACCACTTAGCGGTGAATAGACGGTCTTCTTTTTCTGTCTTAGTCAGACATTAAAAACTTGTTCAGATCAAGCAAAAGCTGAACTTCATCTTCCATCTTGCCTATATTCTTTATGAATTTGTTCTGATATTTCAGTTTTGCATTAGGAGGCATTGATATGTTTTCTTCAGGTATAAGCATAACTTCATTTACAGTATCCACCAGAAGACCTACCATATAATCCTCATATTCTATAACAATTATACAAGTAAGCTCATCATAAGGCTTTTCTTCCTTATGAAATCTGAGTCTTACATCTATTACAGGTATTATAGAACCTCTCAGGTTTATTATTCCCTTT
>JAFUUG010000042.1 GCA_017483905.1 Bacillota bacterium | reverse complement strand
ATGGCAGCTGTCACCACCACAAGTCTTTTTTCCTTGTTGGCAAGTTTAACTACCGTTTTTCCAAATACATCGGAATAAGTATCCGATTTCTTTTTACTTTTCACTTCTCCCGTATTTACATCAAAACTTGCAATCCCATGAAACTTGCTCGGATATTTTTCCGCAAATTTGTAGCCTTTTCCCTTTTTGGTAATTATATGCAGTATCACAGGTCTTTGTATATTCTTTATCTTGTTTAATATCCTCACAAGCTCAGAGATATTATGCCCGTCAACAGGTCCGATATATTTTATTCCCATCTGTTCAAACATACTGTTTGGAACAAGTGCATATTTTATACCGTCTTTTGTTCTTTCGAGTACGGTATTTACCTTTTTTCCGATAGCAGGCATATTGCTCAGTAATTTTGATACATCACTCTTTATCTCGTTATATTTCGGCTCAGAACGCAGATCGCTCAGATATTTACTCATCGCACCCACATTTTCCGATATAGACATCTGATTGTCGTTAAGTATCACAAGAAGTTTTGAATGACTTCTTCCCAGATTGTTAAGTGCTTCAAACACAAGACCGCCTGTCATTGATCCGTTACCCAGAAAAGCCACCACATTATACTTATCGCCTTTCAGATCCCTTGCTGCCGCTATTCCAAGTGCCGCAGAAATGGAAGTCGAGCTGTGTCCCGCATCAAAAACGTCATACCTGCTTTCCTCCGTTTTCGGAAATCCACTAAGTCCGCCGAATTTTCGCAGTGTCGAAAACATATCTTTTCTTCCCGTCAATATCTTGTGAGTGTAAGCCTGATGTCCCACGTCCCATATAAATTTATCTCTCGGAGAATCAAAACAATAGTGCAGTGCTATCGTTATGTCCACGACACCTAAATTTGACGCAAGATGTCCGCCTGTTTCCGCAACGGAATTTATCAAAAATTCTCTTATTTCATTACTTAATATTTTCAGTTCTCCCACACTCAATTTTTTCATATCCGCAGGAGAGTTTATCTTATCGAGATATTCCATAGTCATTCCCACTCTTCATTTTTCAAAAAATCAATTTTATATCCCTCAGTAATGCTTTTACTTATAGAACGCACAAGCGACAACTGTTCCGAGGATCGCCCCTGCAACTACCTGAAGCGGTGTATGCCCAAGCAGTTCTTTAAGTTTCTGATCAAATGTTATACCGAATTTCTCGGCATTTTCAATCAGCTGGTTAAGTATTGCAGCATGACGGCCTGCGGCACGTCTTACTCCTGCCGCATCATACATTACCACCATACTCAGCACAAAGCATATCGCAAAACTTGTCGAATCGAATCCTTCTTTAAGCCCGACCGATACCATTATCGCTGTCACAAAAGAAGTATGTGAGCTTGGCATCCCGCCTGAACTAAGTGCAAGATTAAGATCTATCTTCTTATTCTGAATAAAATCTATTATCATTTTTATAGCCTGAGCGATTGCCCAACTCATCACCGCCACTCCAACTATCCTGTTGGAGAAAAACTGATGCAGATATTCCATTATATTTCCCTCATTCTACGCTTTATTTGACTCTGTCTGTCAATTTCTTTGAATATTCATAAAGAAAAAGCTTATCACCGCATATCGCCTTTATTATGTCGCAGGCCTCATTTGAAAGTTTTTCGTAATCCTTTTGTGCCTTATCCATTCCGAATATAGTTATGTATGTTGATTTGTTGTTCTTTTCATCGCTGTTGATAGGTTTTCCGAGAACTTCCGCCGTACTTGTAATATCAAGTATATCATCTTTTATCTGAAATGCAATACCTATATCATACCCTGCTTTGTCAAGCTTTTCCACCGTATCATCATCAGCACCGCCGATCAAAGCCCCTGCTTTAAGAGCCGCTCTTATAAGTGCCGCCGTCTTATTTTCATGGATATAAATAAGTGTCTTTTCATCGGCAGCTTTTTCCTCTGCCTCAAGGTCTGCCGTCTGTCCGCCTATCATTCCTTTTACCCCTGCCGCATTGCTTATTATACGGGCAGCTCTCATATATCTTTCGTTTTTCTTTTCAAGTATAATATCAAACATTATCTCATAAGCCTTGTTAAGGAGCCCGTCGCCTGCCAGCACCGCCATTCCGTCGCCGTATACCTTGTGACAGGTAGGTTTTCCTCTTCTGAGATCATCATTATCCATCGCCGGCAGATCATCATGTATAAGGGAATAAGTATGTATCATTTCAAGTGCACAGGCAAAATCAAGTGCATCTTCCGTATTTCCGCCAACCGTCTCACAGGCGGACAAAAGCAGTATCGGTCTTAATCTCTTTCCTCCTGCATTTACACTGTAATTCATGGCCTGATATATAACATTCGGATATTCTTCTTTAAGTAATTCTTTAAGCCTTTTTTCGACTGTTTCAATCAATTTTTTTTCCATCATATATCCCCTCTTTCCATATCGTCAAAATCTTTTTCCTCAAAATCGCCCTCTGCCGTCTTTTTCAGCATTATAACTTCCTGTTCAAGCTTTCCCAAATTCTCGGCGCATCGCGTGTATAATTCGATCCCCTCTTTATATAGTTTCACGGATTCATCAAGACTCATCTCGTTTTTTTCCATATTTTCAACTATTTCTTCAAGTCTTTCAAGTGACTGCTCAAAGCTTTTCTTCTTAGCCATTTTTTTCACACCTCGTCACATCGGCATATATCGTGCCTTTTTCAACATATATTTTTATCTCGTCACCACTGTTTATCCCGCTTATATCCCTTATTGCCACATTATCCTTGTAAGCAATCGAATATCCCCTTTTCAAAATACTTATCGGAGATACCTTTTCAAGTGAATCTGCAATAGAAGCAAGTCTTATTTTCTCTTTTTCGGTCTTTATCTCTATCTCTCTTGTCATTTTCCTTTGCAGCTGACCTACATATATCTGCGAGCTGCATATTCTCTCATAAGGCTTTCTCATAGCCGCACTTTTTATAAAATATTCAAGCCGCCTTTTTTTATTTTCTATATTTCTCTCCACTTCTCTCTCGATCATTGAGAGCATATTTTCAAGCTTTTCTCTCGTTCCCATACTTTCTTTTACGGCAAGTTCCCCTGCCATAGACGGTGTAGCCGCTCTCACATCAGATGCAAAATCAGCTATCGTAAAATCAGTTTCATGACCTACCGCCGAAATTATCGGTATTTTCGATTCATATATAGCCCTTGCAACT
>JAFUUG010000041.1 GCA_017483905.1 Bacillota bacterium | reverse complement strand
TTTTTCAGCCTGCTTAACGAGTGTATCCGCATTCTTCTCCCTGACCGGTCTGTAAATATACCCTGCCTGACAGAATCTGCACCCTCTTATGCACCCCCTGAACACTTCAAGCGTAACTCTGTCATGCACCGTTTCCGTCAGCGGCACAAGCTGCGTATCGGGATAGAACACCTTATCCAGATCCTTTACTATCACCTTTCGGACTTTTTTCGGTGCTCCCTCATAATTCGGTTCAAAGCTTTCTATCTCACCGTTTTCCTTGTACGTCACATCATAAAACTTCGGTACATATATTCCCTCTGTGCCGAGTATCTTTTTCAGAAAATCCTTTTTGCTCTCGCCGTTATCCTTGCATTTTCCGTATATGTCAAAAAATTCGTCATAAGATACTTCTCCCTCTCCTATGTAGAATACATCAAATATTTCCGCAAGAGGTTCGGGATTATATGCACAAGGACCTCCGCCAACGATTATCGGCATATCTTCTCCCCTATCTGCCGCCCTTATGGGTATCCCGGCAAGATCGAGCATATTAAGCACATTTGTGAAACTCATCTCATATTGAAGCGTAAACATGATAAAATCAAATTTTTTCAGGCTGTCCCCCGATTCCAGTGCAAAAAGTTCAATACCGTTTTCACGCATTTTTTCTTCCATATCCACCCATGGAGCAAATACTCTCTCGCAGTATATATCATCACGCCTGTTGAGGAAAAAATAAAGTATCTGCATACCGAGATGGCTCATTCCCACCTCATAAGTATCGGGAAAGCAGAAAGCCGCTCTCGTCTTTACCTTATTTTTATCCTTTACGACCATATTTATCTCATTTCCGATATATCTTGCAGGCTTTTCTACCTGCATAAGTATTTCATCTATATCGGGTCTTCCCTTCAAAATTTCTTCATTCAGTTGTTCTGCCATTTTCTTTTCCTCCGATGACCCTACTTTCTCATCTTTTTCTGTATCCTTATATCCTCGCCGATAAATCTCAATAATGTGTAATTCCCGTAAATTCTTGAAATAAGCCTGTCCGAATATTGTCTTTCGAGTTCTTTCGGTGCAAGATTCGTTGAGATTATCGTAGACATTTCATTGTTGAGCCTGTGATTTATTATATTGAATAACTCCGTCACCGAAAGATTTGTCGCAAATTCAGTACCGAGATCGTCAATTATAAGAAGCTGTGCATTTTCTATCAGTTCAAGGCTGTCATATACTTCCTCACTTCTGTTCTTTCCGAAATGTTCTCTTTCTATCATGTCAAATAACTCAAAAGCCGAAACATATACCACGATCTTCCCTTTTTCAATAAGTTCCCTTGCTATGCAGCTGCACAGGAATGTTTTCCCAAGACCCGCACCGCCGTAAAAAATAAGATTCATATGTTTGCTTTCAAAATCTTTTACAAATTTACTGCATATCTTGTATATATTATTGATATTTTCAAGAGGTGACAGTTTTTCGCTTTCCTCTTTTTTTTCCGAATAAAAGCTAAAATCAAAATTATCAAAGTTTTCCTTATCTGTCTTATTTTTGAGATTTGATACATCATATAATTTCTTCATAAGCCTTTCATTGTAGCAGGAGCATTTTTCCGTCCCAACTCTGCCGCTGTCCCTGCATTTCGGGCATTTGTAAACATTCGTCATGTAATCCTTCTCAAATCCGTTATTTTCAAGTATATAGTTTTTCTCTGCAATAAGAGCCTCATTTTCGACCTTTATCTTTTCTGTAAATTCTTCTCTCTCCTCTTTCCCCTTTACCGCAAAAACGGAATTTATAAGTTCAAGTCCGTTTTTCTCTATAAGGGAATCTATTTCCGCAATTCTCGGAAAAATGGAATATATCTGTTTTTTACGTTCTTCTTCTCTTTTTGCCGCCGCAAATCTGTCTTTCTGATATTCGCTTTCTATCCGGTTGTAAATACTTTTTTTATTCATCTTTTATTCCTCTTCAAGTTCGCTTTTAAGAAGTTCCTCTTCAAGTGCCGCAAGCTTATCATGGTCATATCCATGCTGCTCATAGTTAATGAATTTAGCTTTCGGCTGCTTTTCGGGTATGGCTTTTTTATTATTTTCCTTTTCGGAATATTCCCCGTCAAGTTTCTTTACATCATCAAGTGTTTTCACATTTTTCTCATGCCAGCTTATCAGTATCTTATCCGCATATTTAAGATTGGCTTTTCCCGTATTCAGAACTCCTCTTTCACAAGCTTCCGTTATTATCTCCATCGGCATTTTAAATTCCATTACCCATTTGTTCATTATCTCCTTTTCTTTTGACGTAGGCTGACGATTCGTGATCCCCATCGAGCGCAGTATATTTGTATATTCCCCGTCAAATAAGGTTATATATTCCTCCGCCATCTCTACCGTAGATATTTCTCTTTCCGCCCAGTCTATTGCGACCTTTTCCACATATCTTATCTTTTTCCCCTTTTCCGCACAGTATGTCAGCAGCACAAAAATAACATCAGGCGGCAGCTTCAGCCAGTCGTAAAGCCCTGCAAGCACCGACATATCATTGAATGTAAGATGCGATGAAAAAGCTTTTTCCGCAAATGAAAATATTGATTTTATAAGCTCATTTTCCGAAAGCGATGCAATAGTTTCCGTATCATATATAGGCTTATCTTTAATAGATATTTTATTAGATTTCTTTTCTTCTTCACGGATATTTTCCGAAAAGTCACTTTCAAATCCTATCTCATACGAATCTCCGCTTTTCATTACACTCATTATCCCTTTTGACTGCCAGTATTTCCACGCATTTATTACATCTGATTCTATCAGAGCGAGTTTTCCGGCTATATATTGTGTATCTATCGGAGTATTCGTCATGTAATTTTTAAGTGTCAGTATATATACCGTCACAAATGCGGGATTTGCATAAGGCATATATTCCTCTATGAATTTATTTGATATAGGTGTAAAGCCCATACCCTCATTTTTTGTATAAGTTATGACCGCCATTTTTCCCTCTCCCATTTCAATTTCACATACCATTATATCATATAATATCGGAATAAGGAAGAAATAAATTTTCGTTTTACAATTCTATTGATATTTCACCCATTTAAAGTTATAATCTATATATAGGACAACATAAGATACTTTGCAACAGCACCTGCACTTATATTTGTAGGCTATCTCATAATGCGTTCATTTGCAGATATAGATTTTACGGAACTCACGGAATCTTTCCCTGCCGCATTATGCACCGTAATGATAGCCCTTACCTACAGTATATCAGATGGTATGGCAGCAGGCATAATATCTTATGTTGTCATAAATCTGCTTTGCGGAAAAGCAAAAAAGACAACCGTTATCATGTATATCTTAGCAATCGCATTTTTGCTTAAATATATCTTTTTATAATATTTCAATCAATAAATCATAAGAGAGGAGCAATCGCCATGAAAAACAATACAATAGTATGTATAAGTCGTGAGTGTGGCTGCTGTGGCAGGGAAATAGGACAAAGACTTGCCTCCATACATAATATACCCTTCTATGACAAACAGCAGGTCATGGAAGCCGTAAATAAAAGCGGCATAGGAAAAGAGATATTTGAAGCTATAGACAATCAGAATGTAAACAGTCTTCTCTTTGCCCTCGCAAATAAGTTCAACGGCACGATCGGCGGCAAATATTCCGCTTCGGGGACTGTTTCCATGACAGACCGTATCTTCGTCATAATAAACGAATTTATCAAAGACATTGCCTCAAAAGGTTCATGTGTAATACTCGGAAGATGTGCCGATGATATTTTAAGCGATTATAACAATGTCGTAAAAATATTTATTTATGCCGATTTGGAAGAACGTACAAAAGTCGTTATGAAAAGAGAAAATGTAAATGAAAAGACAGCTAAAAAAATAATAAAAAATACCGACAGAAACAGATCTGCATACTATCATTATTATACAGGTGAAACATGGGGCAAACGTGACCGCTACGACCTTATCATAAACAGCGGACTTCTCGGAGTTGACGGCACACTGGATATTATAAATAGCTTCGTAACAAAATTTGATGACCTCAGCACAGAAAAATAACTATGAAACTGTAAATAAATTACTTTTAAATTTTGATGCGGAAATTCAGACACGTCAAAATATAGTAAACGACAAAAGTATTTATACTTTTGCTCGTTTACTCGCGCCGGCTGCGTGCCGCAAAGCGGCTAACTACCTTGTACGCAGCCGTGTGCATACCCCGTAGGGTTATAGTAAACGACATTTTTTAATGTCGTT
>JAFUUG010000040.1 GCA_017483905.1 Bacillota bacterium | reverse complement strand
GAAAAAAGATATTTTTGATTTTGAGATACAAAACATAGAAGATCTGAAAGCAGCTATAACAAGATTGGGATTTTTACCTTTTTTCAAAAATTCATTACCGTCATTCTCAATAGAGGAGCATATTTCTCCGGAACTTTGGTTTACTGATGCCGAAGGACCTTGGGAATGGAAAGGTTCTGTAATAAGAGATCTTAAATGTGCTTATGGGAAATTCTTCGAGAAAAAGGCTGCATTTATAAGCAAAGAATGGTTTCTTGATTTTGCAAATTACAGAAGAGACGGATATGATTTTGATGCAAGATTTGATGATGGACTTGCACAATATAAAGATAAGAACCTTTATGAATTATTGGAATCAAACGCTCCCATACTTTCAAAGGATCTGAAGAAGAAAGGGAATTATGTCAAGGGCGGTAACAAAGGTTTTGACACGGTTATGAACAGGCTTCAGGCAGAGTGTTATGTTATAACAAATGATTTTGTTTATAATATTGATAAGTATGGAAATCCCTATGGATGGGGTGTGGCGGAATATAATGTTCCGGAAAAATTTTTGGGTAAATCATTTACAGATAATGTTTATCTTAACACACCAAAGGAGTCTTTTGAAAAGATATTAGCCCATTTTAAAACATTGTTTCCTGATGTTGAGGAAAAGAAAATAATAAAATTTATAGGATAAAATTTATTTTGGAGGATGTATGTTTAAGGATAAAGTTGCAGTAATAACAGGTGGAGCAAGAGGAATAGGAAAATGTATCTCGGAAGAATTTTTAAAGAATGGTGCTGATGTATGTGTGATAGATAAGATTGAAGGCGATCATTATGTAGGAGACATTTCTGATAAGGTGACGCTTGAAGCATTTTCAAAATATGTTATTGATAAGTATGGTCGTATAGATTATCTTGTTAATAATGCACTGCCACTTATGAACGGTATTAACGAATGCACATACGAGGAATTTGAATATGCGTTATCCGTCGGCATAACAGCACCTTTTTATCTCTCTAAACTTTTTATGCCATATTTCAGCAATGGAGGGTCAATAATAAATATTTCTTCGTCAAGGGATAGAATGAGCCAACCTCAAACTGAAAGCTATACAGCGGCAAAAGGTGGAATAGCTGCATTGACTCATGCACTTGCTATCAGCCTTGCCGGAAGAGTAAGGGTAAATTCCATATCTCCGGGGTGGATAGATACAAGCTGCAAGATTTATGATGGGGCTGATGCCTTTCAGCATCCGGCAGGCAGAGTTGGTGTTCCGCTTGATATTGCAAATATGGTGATGTTTCTTTGTTCCGAAAAATCAGGATTTATAACGGGAGAAAATATTTGTATTGACGGTGGCATGACAAAACTTATGATATATAATGTTGATAATGGTTGGAACTATGAAGAAAAAAATAAGGATTAAGTTGATTTCTATGAATGAAAGAGAAAAAAACATTTATGAAATTATAAAAGATAATAACACTGTTACGACTGAGGAAATTTCGATAATGCTCGATACTACCGCAAGAACAGTGGTGAGATATATAAGAAGTCTTCGTGAAAAAGG
>JAFUUG010000505.1 GCA_017483905.1 Bacillota bacterium | reverse complement strand
GAGCATCTTTTCACTTATTTAGAATTGAAACAAATAATTTAACGCTGCTGACAGCCTTTTTTGCAAAACCACTTGGCACTACATCACTTTTTATTCTCTTTAATGCCATCTGTGCATTATCAAATCTGTTTATACTATATACTTCCGAAGTACCCGAGCGAATACATGTTATCATGTTTATCACCCTTTCATATCACCGCACAATTACCTTTATATGTATATCGGCAAAAACCTTTTATAATGTTATAGTCCAAATAAAAAATGCCGCCATAATAACCGGCAGCAATTTTTTATATTAAAGAAGTTCCATTCCGTTCTTTTTAGCTTCCTCGACCATTTCATCAGGCCATATTGAAGCCTGTACCTCACCGATATGAGCTTTTCTAAGGAAAAACATACATATTCTTGACTGACCGATACCTCCGCCTATGGTATAAGGAAGTTTTCCCTCCAAAAGTTCCTTCTGGAAAGGAAGATTTTCCCTTTCCGTACAGCCCGCTTTTTCAAGCTGTTCTTTCAGCGATCTTTCATCTACTCTTATACCCATTGAAGATATCTCAAAAGCAATATCAAGCACAGGATAATAAATAACTATATCCCCGTTCAGTTTCCAGTCATCATAATCCGGAGCTCTTCCGTCATGTTTTTCTCCCGAAGCAAGCACATCGCCTATCTGCATTATAAATACAGCGCCCTTATCTCTTGCTATCCTGTTTTCTCTCTCTTTCGGAGTACATTCCGGATATATATCCTCAAGTTCCTGCGTCGTTATAAAGAATATATCATCGGGTAAAAATTCCTTTATGTAATCATACTGATCTGCCATATACTTTTCCGTCGATTTAAGAGCCGAATATACACTTTCAACGGTTTCTTTAAGTTTATCCACCGTTCTCTCGCTTTTGTCTATTATCTTTTCCCAATCCCACTGGTCAACAAAAATCGAATGAAGATTATCCGTAACTTCATCTCTCCTTATAGCATTCATATCGGTATAAAGACCTTCACCGCTCTCAAATCCGTACTTTTTAAGAGCCATCCTCTTCCATTTTGCAAGAGAGTGAACTATCTCAACATTTACACCGCCTTCCATCACATCAAAGCCTACAGGTCTTTCCGTACCGTTCAGATTATCGTTTAAACCCGATTCGGGCTTTACAAAAAGCGGAGCGGAAACTCTCGTAAGGTTAAGTTCCTTTGCAAGTTCCCTCTCAAAAAAGTCCTTAACACTCTTTATCGCAATTTCAGTGTCCTTTATCCCAAGAGCCGATCTATAGCCTTCGGGAGTCATAATACTACCCATTTTCCGTATCCTCCATAAATTATAATTCGCAGTTCTTGACTGTTCTTGGGAATGGCAATACATCTCTGATATTCTGCATACCCGTAAGATACATTACGCATCTCTCAAATCCAAGACCAAATCCCGCATGACGAACAGTACCGTATTTTCTCAGATCAAGATAGAACTGATAATCTTCTTTTCGAAGTCCCAGTTCTTCCATTCTCTTTTCAAGTTTTCCAAGGTCGTCTTCTCTCTGACTTCCTCCTATTATCTCACCAATTCCCGGCACAAGGCAATCCATCGCCGCAACAGTCTTTCCGTCATCGTTAAGTTTCATATAGAAGGCCTTTATCTCTTTAGGATAGTCCGTCACGAATACAGGCTTTTTAAATATCTCTTCCGTAAGGAATTTTTCATGTTCTGTCTGTAAGTCACAGCCCCAGCTCACCTTATAATCGAACTTGTCGTTATTTTTTTCAAGTATCTCGACAGCCTCCGTATAAGTTACTCTTCCGAAATCCGAGTTTACTATATGCTCAAGTCTTTCTTTAAGCCCCTTGTCTATAAAATTGTTAAAAAATTCCATCTCTTCCGGAGCATTTTCAAGCGTATATTTTATCACATATTTAAGCATAGCTTCCGCAAGCATCATATCGTCCGTAAGATCTGCAAAGGCTATCTCCGGTTCTATCATCCAGAATTCTGCTGCGTGTCTTGTTGTATTTGAATTTTCCGCTCTGAACGTAGGACCGAATGTATACACATTCTTAAATGCCATCGCATAAGTTTCCACATTAAGCTGACCACTGACAGTAAGATTGGTTTCCTTTCCGAAAAAATCCTTGCTGTAATCTACACTTCCGTCATCATTCTTCGGCAGATCGTTCATATCGAGAGTCGTCACCTTGAACATTTCACCCGCACCCTCGCAGTCGCTTCCCGTAATTATAGGAGTATGCACATATACAAAGTTTCTCTCCATAAAGAATTTGTGTATCGCATAAGCTATTACGGAACGCACTCTGAATACAGCCTCAAACGTATTTGTTCTTGGTCTTAAATGACTTATCGTTCTTAAATATTCAAGAGTATGTCTTTTCTTCTGAAGCGGATAATCAGATGTTGACTGACCCTCTATCTCTATTTCTTCCGCCTGCATCTCAAAAGGCTGCTTTGCATCGGGTGTTGCTACTATAGTACCCTTTGCAATTATTGCCGCCCCGACATTCAGCTTTGTGATATCGGCAAAATTAGCCATCTTATCATTATATACCACCTGTAAAGGTTCAAAAAAAGTACCGTCATTCACTACTATAAATCCAAAACATTTAGACCCTCTGTTGCTTCTTATCCAACCGCCTATCTCAACTTTCTTGTCGATATATTCCGCCTGATTTCTGTAAATATCCTTTATGGAAACTAAATTCATTTTTATTACTCCTTCTTTAGCATTTTCTTTTATTGTTCTTTGAATTCTTCACTCAACGCATCCTCTTCTATGACTTTCCATAGTTCTTCCTTGCCCGTACCGTCTTCGCTTGAAAAAGGTATCATTATATCTCCCTCTTCGATATTCAAACCCTTTTTAAGTATCGACAGATGTTTCTGTACCTGACTTCTTTTAAGTTTATCGCTTTTTGTAGCAACGATTATTATTTTATACCCGTAATGTTTCAGCCAGTTATACATCATCTTGTCATTTTCGCCCGGTTCGTGTCTTATATCTATGAGTAGTATTATAGACCTTAATTGTTCTCTTTTCAAGAGGTAATCTTCTATCATACGTCCCCATTTTTCTATTTCGCTCTTTGCAGCTCTTGCATATCCATATCCGGGAAGATCCACAAAAAACAATTTATCCTCAACATTGTAAAAATTAATAGTCCTTGTCTTTCCCGGGTTTCCGCTCGTTCTTGCCAGTGCTTTTCGGTTTATCATCTTGTTTATAAGTGACGATTTTCCCACATTTGACTTGCCTGCGAAAGCAACTTCGGGGTATCCTTTGTCGGGATACTGCTCCTTTTTTACAGCGACCGCCTCAAGACATACATTGTTCACATTCATAATTTCAGCTCCTGACCAGTGCATTTTCAAGCACATCGTCTACCTTCTGTGCCAGTACGAATTCTATTCCGTCTTTTGCATAATCCGGTATCTCCTCAAGGTCGCTTTCGTTTTCATAAGGTATTATTATTTTCTTTATACCTTTTCTTTTTGCCGCAAGCACCTTTTCTTTAAGTCCACCTATCGGAAGCACTTTTCCTCTTATCGTGACCTCACCCGTCATTGCAACATCATTTCTTACAGGCACATGAGAGAGAGCCGATACCATAGCCGTTGTCATAGTCACACCCGCCGAAGGTCCGTCTTTAGGTACAGCCCCCTCCGGAATATGAATATGTATATCGGTCTTTCTGTAGAAATCCTCATCAATGGAAAGTTCCTTGCAGTTTGCCCTTATGTAGCTTATAGCTGCCTTTGCGGATTCGTCCATAACCTTTCCTATATTTCCCGTTATACTGAAATTGCCTTTTCCCTTTGTCGTATTTACCTCCACAGAAAGAGTATCTCCTCCGACACTTGTCCATGCAAGTCCACATACAACACCGACTTCATTACTATCGCTGAGCTTATCCTCTTTGAATTTCACCTTTCCGAGAAAATCCGAAAGATTCTTTGAATTTACCGTTATCGACTTCACTGCATCGATCATTATCTTTTTAACAGCTTTTCTGCATATCTGCCCTATCATTCTTTCAAGCTGACGAACTCCGGCTTCTCTTGTATATCCGTTTATTATATCTCTTATCTGTTCATCTTTTATTTTGAGATTACTCTTTTTCAGTCCGTGTTTCTTGTATTGCTTTGGTATAAGAAAATCCTTTGCAATATGGAATTTTTCTTCTTCCGTATAGCTTGAAAGCGGAATTATCTCAAGTCTGTCTTTAAGTGCCTGCGGAATATTGGATATATCATTTGCCGTACACATAAAAAGAACATTCGATATATCAAAACTCATTTCAAGATAATTGTCCCTGAATGAAAAATTCTGCTCTCCGTCAAGCACTTCGAGCAGTGCAGATGCAGGATCTCCCTTGTAATCTTTTCCGAGTTTGTCTATCTCGTCAAATAATATGAGCGGATTTTTCGTTCCCGCCTGTTTTATGGATGTTATTATCCTTCCGGGCATTGCACCTATATAAGTTTTCCTGTGACCTCTTATCTCTGCTTCATCGTGTATTCCACCAAGACTCATTCTTACATATTTTCTGTTCAAAGCTCTTGCGATACTTTTTGCAATAGATGTTTTTCCTACTCCCGGAGGACCTGAAAGACATATTATCGGTGCATCTATGTTATTCGTATTCTGTCTGACAGCAAGATACTCAATGATCCTCTCTTTTACCTTTTCAAGTCCGTAATGATCCTTATCCAGTATCTCCTGTGCTTTTTTAAGGTCGGTAGAAACTTTTGTTTCCTTATCCCATGGAAGACTGAGTACCATTTCAATATAATCTCTCGATACTATATTTTCGGAAGAAGATATAGGTATCTTCCTCAGTCTTTTTATTTCCTTATCCATTTTTTCACTCACATATTCCGGAACATTCATGGATCTGAGCTTCTTGACATATTCCTCTATTTCATCATCTTCCTCTTCGGAATTTCCAAGTTCCTTATTTATCGTCTTTAACTGCTCCCTTAAATAAAAATCTTTCTGATTCTTATCTATTTTGCTTCTTACCTGTTTGCTTATATCTTTCTGTATCGTAAGCAGTTCTATTTCTCTGTTCATTCTTTTAAGCAAGAGAAGTGCTTTTTGCTTTACATCATTTTCCTCAAGTATCTCCTGTTTTTGTTCAATAGAGAATCCAAGCCTGTATGCAAGCAAATTGGCAAGTTCATCAGCACTGTTTGATGAAAGCACATCCATTATAAAATCAGGCATAAATCTTCCGCTAAGTGCCGTATACTTTTCAAACATCTCGTGCATAAGATCCACAATGGCTTCTTCTTCCACTTCCGTCATCTCATTTGTAGTTTCAACCTTTTCTATCTCTCCGATAAAGAAAGGCTTCTCCTGTACCATTTCATGTATTTCGCCTTTGCCCTCACATTCGGCAACTACCCTTATAATATTGCCGGGCATTTTGATTATTTGTTTTACCTTTGCTATCGTACCCACTTGATAAAGGTCGTCGGAAGTAACTTCATCCGAAGCATTTCTCTGTGATGCAAGAAAAACGGACTGACCGCTTGCCACCGAATTTTGCAGTGCCTCTATCGACTTGAATCTCGTAACATCAATATTTACCGTAATATTCGGAAATGCAGTCATTCCTCTCAATGCTATTACAGGTATTGTAATAATGTCTTTACTCATCTGTTATCACCCTTAATAAAATTAAATATGTTCAACCAAATACGGTATCCCGTAAGAAACCACAGTCATAATGACCATCGCAAGTACTATACCGCAAAATATTGCAGCAGTTGATTTTTTTATATCTATTCCGAGCAGAGCCGCTATAAGCGATCCTGTCCATGCCCCTGTTCCCGGAAGCGGTATCCCCACAAAAAGCACAAGACCCCAAAATTGGTATTTTTGTATTTTTTCACTTTTCCCCATTGATTTTTTTTCAAGATATTCGACCAATTTTCTTGAATACCTGAAATTTTTCAGCCATTCAAATATCCTTGTTATAAAGAGGAGTATGAAAGGTATCGGAATAATATTTCCTATCATACATATTATTACCGCCTTCACAATATTCACATCAAGAAGCGATGCCGCTATAAGTCCGCCTCTCAGTTCAAGTATCGGCAGCAGCGATATAATAAATACTATCACTTCTTCGGGTGCTGTTCCCGAAAATCTGTCTACAATATTATTTACAAGTTCTTCGGCCATATTATTCTCCTTAATTTACAGCTACATTCATATTTTCGTCCACACTGAATCTGTATTCGGCGATCCTCTGATTTTTCATTGCCTCGTCCTTTGTCATTCCGTAAGCAAATCCTATGCTTGCATCACCTTTCCCCTTAGCCGTAAACTCCCAGTGATGCGTTGCTCCGTCATCATCGTATATAAGATCGTCTTTCGTCAGTTCAAGTACATTTTCATCGGATACAAAATTAAATAATATGTTCCCGTCAAATACAAATTCCTCCATTTCAATTATCACCTTGTTTCCGACAGGTGTCAGCATGACCTCTCTGCTGTTATCTTCAAGGACTCTGCACTCCAGTTTCCCGTTTTCATCTTCGGTAACTTCGATATTGAATAATTTTCCCGTATCTATCGTTATTCCGTTATAAAAGCATATTTGGGTTATTCCGGCACTCTGCGGCACACGTTCCCATATATGATAATACAAAGGATCG
>JAFUUG010000504.1 GCA_017483905.1 Bacillota bacterium | reverse complement strand
GAATTTTTCACCTTATCGTATGTATCTTTAAACTTATCTCCGTTAAGTTCTTCAACAGGAGATTCAGCAAGTTTTTCGACAACATTCTTTATGGATTCGAGAATATCCGTATCATTCTTTGCATCTATATGTTCAAGTGTTATTTTTTTATCTGTTTTATTTTCACTTATATATTCTTTAACATAATATTCAAGATCCTCAAAGTCGATTTTTCTGCCTTTAAAAATGATTTTGATCTCATTATCATCTATAGCTGCACAAAGTTCATCAAGGAAACCGTTCCAATTGTCAAGTTTTTCAAGCCATGCCTGCATTCTGTATTTATTAAGTGTAATGAGTTTGAATTTTGACCATGTAGCAGGTTCTCCATTTATTTTAAAGATCGTTTCATTTTTATAAGGATTAAATTCAGTGTAAAATTCAGTCATTTGATAATCTCTCCTTTCGTTAATCTTTTAATGAGTCAAAGGCTGAAATATATTCGTTTATTGTTTCCTCTACGGCAGGTATTCCGGTATGGATGAGAAGTTCATTAAGATCCACAAAATCCGAACTGCCCATATAGGAAAATTCCGCCAGGCGATCCTCTGTATAGTGCCTGCATCGTGCGGACAAAGAAGCAAATCTTTCGAAATGCGAATGTTCATCGTTAAGAAAAGTCATTGCTTTATTGAGAAGTTTATTTTCAAAGCGGGTCGTAGGAGCATTAAGAAATTTTTTCCTTATAACTTTTGCTGTAATTGAGCTTACGGGAAATATCCGGAAATCGTCAGCTGTTATATGGATAAAACGAGGTTTATACATAACACAATCATTGATATACGAACGGACATCGGCAAGCACTTCTGAAAGAAGCTCTTTATCGAAGTCAAATTCATCGACTTTGTTTACCACAAATATAATTTTTAACTTTCCACCTTGTTCTATAACACGGTCGATGACTTTGTCAAGGAGCTGCCTGTCATCACAAATACCTATCTGTGTCGCATTTACAACATAAATGACAAGACCGCTTTCAAGTTTATTGATGTAATCATAAGTTGTTTTGCCATGAGAATCCGAAAGAGAATTATTGACACCGGGAGTATCTATAAATGCTACCGGCTTGGTCACACCTCGTATGAACGGTAGATTGCACTTGATAAAAATATTATTGACAGCAGGGTCATCGTTGAGCTGACTGAGAAGAGAAACATTGAAATCGTCTATCTTCTGATATGAATCCTTTCTTTGAAAAATAAGTGACCTTTCTTTATTATTATTTGAATGAATGAGGGTTATCAGTTTAGATGTGCATGCCTCATTTGCCGAAGGAAGAAAATCTGTACCTACTATAGAATTGACAAAGGTGGATTTTCCGCTGCTGACAGTAGCAATAACTGATATTTTGAATATTTTGCCCGTGAAAAAATCCGACATACTGAACATAATACATTCCCCGCATAAAATTAATAATAAGATATTGAACACAATTACACTTACTATCATTTTACCTTTATAAAATTTATTAGTCAATAGAAAATTTAAAATTTAATAAAATTTTTAAATTTAATACAAATGTTCGAAATTTGTATGACGGTACTTTTTGTGCCAAAATATATTTGTTCTATATCAGGAATAATATATGCTTTTTATAAAGAAAAATTTAAAAAACTATTGCATTTTATGTATGTATATGATATAATAAACAAAACATAAATTTGTGACAGAAAATAAAGAGTGGGTCATGCCCACTCTTGTTTTGTGTTATAAACAATGAATCGAGGTGAATGTTTATGCAGGCAAAGGAAATAACAGCCAAAGTTGAAGAAATGGTAATGCCTGTGGCGGAAAAAAGAAATTATGAAATTGTCGATGTAGAATATGTGAAAGAAGGACCTAATAAATATCTCAGGATATATGCTGATAAAGAGGGGGGATTTTCGGTAGATGACTGCGAAATACTCAGCAGAGATATAGAAAAAATGCTTGATAGCGAAGATTTTATAGAAAATGCCTATATACTTGAAGTCAGTTCGCCCGGTATAGACAGAATATTAAAAAAAGACAAGGAATATGTTAAATACAAGGGCAGAACGGTTGATGTGAAATTATACAAAGCGTTAGACGGACAAAAAGAATTTCAGGGTGAGCTTGTCGGACTTGAAGATGGCAAAATCAAAATAACAACAGACGGAGAAGAACTTTCGTTTGAAAAAAAAGATGTGGCAATATGCAGACTTGCTGTAATATTATAATGTTTTTGGGAGGAAGAAAACAAAATGGATAGTAAGGAGCTTTTAGAAGCTTTAAAGACACTTGAAGAGGAAAAGGGGATAGATCCCGAGATAGTATTTTCCGCAATAGAAAATGCACTCAAATCCGCCTGTAAGAAAAACTTCGGTACAGACAAAAACATAAAGGTAGTAATCGACAAAGAAACTTGCGATATAAAAGTTTATGCGCAAAAGGAAGTCATGGATGAGGTCTACGATGCATTTCTTGAAATTTCTCTTGAAGAAGCGAGAGAAATCGACCCTGCCTATGAAAACGGAGATAAAGTGGATATCGAGATAACTCCGAAAAATTTCGGACGAATAGCTGCACAGGCAGCAAAACAAGTTGTTGTGCAAAAAGTCCGTGAGGCTGAACGAGATAAGATATATGATACTTTTGTAAAAAAAGAAAAAGAAATAGATACAGCTATCGTTCAGAGAAAAGAGCAAAAAAATGTCATTGTTTTGCTTGGCGGAACAGAAGCGTTTCTTCCGCCTAAGGAACAGATGAGTTCGGATAAATACAATTTTGGTGACAGAATAAAGGTCTATGTTCTCAAAGTAGAAAAGAAAACAAAAGGATCTCAGATAATAGTATCAAGAACTCATTATGAACTCGTGAAAAGATTATTCGAACTTGAAGTTCCGGAAATAAAAAACGGAGAGGTCGAGATAAAATCAATAGCAAGAGAACCCGGTTCAAGAGCAAAAATCGCTGTTTATTCAAAAAACAGCCAGCTTGATGCGGTTGGTACTTGTGTCGGTGTGAATGGTTCAAGAGTAAATGTCATTGTCAAAGAACTTGGTGGAGAAAAGATAGATATTGTAAACTGGAATGAAAACGCACAGGTATTTATTGCCGAAGCATTAAAACCTGCAAAGGTACTTGCTGTGGAGATACACGAAACGGAAGATGAAAAGGCTGCAAGAGTCGTTGTTCCAAATGATCAGCTTTCGTTTGCAATCGGCAAAGAAGGTCAGAATGCAAAACTTGCGGCAAGACTTACCGGAAGAAAAATAGATATAAAAAGCGAAGATCAGGCAAGAGCTACAGAATTTGTGGATTTTGAAGATAAATCTATTTTTATTGCCGAGATAATAAAGGAAATTAATACAAAGAATGAAAATGAACAGCTTGACGATGAAGAGGAGATAAATAACGAACTTTTTGATGTTGATGTTCATGATGAGGATGCAGACGAATTATCCGAAGAGGATTTTGATGACAACGATGAAGAAGCAGAGGAATAATTCCGGAGGTTCAATGTGAAAACAAGAAAGATACCACTTAGAAAATGTACCGGTTGTCAGGAAATGAAAAATAAAAAAGAGCTTATGAGGATAGTCAAAGGGGAAGATGGAAATTTTTCTTTTGATGAAACCGGAAAAATATCCGGAAGAGGTGCATATATTTGCAAAAATATCGAATGCTTTGAAAGAGCATACAAAAATAAAGGTCTTGAGAGATCATTTAAGTCACCTGTTCCAAAAGATGTATATGAAACTCTTAAAAGAAAATTACTGAATGAAAATAACCGGCAGGATGGTAATTAAAAGAATGGAACGAAAACTATTATCTATGTTATCATTGTCGCAGAGAGCGGGAAAACTATTGACAGGAAGCGATACTGTCGAGGAGGCAATAAAAAAAGGAAATGCTTTTTTTGTAATAATTGCCGAAAACGCATCTGAGAACACCAAAAAGAAATTTAAAAACAAATGCGAGTATTATAATGTATCGTATGCGATAAATGGCAAAACCGAGGAGATAAGTAAAGCAATAGGCAAAGTAAACAGAACTGTGGTAGCTATATGTGATGAAAATTTTGCAAACAGGATAAGTGAACTTGCCGTAACATAACGGAGGTGGCAGAATTGGCTAAAATCAGAGTATATGAATTGGCTAAAAGCCTGAATATAGGAAACAAAGAATTAGTGTCAAAATTACAGGAGCTGGGGATCAATGTGAAAAATCATATGAGTTCGATCTCAGAGGAAGAAGCTCAAAGTGTCAGAGAATTATTTGAAGAGCCGAAAAAGAATGAAGAAAAAAAAGATGCTCCTTCTCATGTAGTTGAAGAAAAAAAGCAGAATGGCTCGAAAAAAACAGCCGATAACAGTAACAGAGCTGCAAAAGGCAAAGTGGAAAACAGAAAAGCCGATAAGGAAAAAAATAATAAAACAG
>JAFUUG010000503.1 GCA_017483905.1 Bacillota bacterium | reverse complement strand
TCTGCAATAATTATAGGTGTGTGAAAAATTAATTTTTCACACACCTATAATTATTGCAGACTATACTTAGTTATCGTCACATTACCGTTGTTATCCACCGAAAAAAGCATATCAAGCACTTCTTCAAAATAAGATATCGGCACATATGTGATACCGTTTTTTATTTCGGGTGCAAATTCAAGCCTTTTTGAAATTTTATTTTTTATATAATTGTTTTTTCCCGGTGTGAGGAGCGAAGTCGTATCATTTCCGTTAACGGTTATCGAGCCCTTTGCGGCATCCCAGCCAACCGTATATCCAAATGATTCGACCGTCTGTCTTAAAGGGATCATTTTCACATTATATGAAGATTTCACATAATACTGGCTTGACGGTATTATCGCATTTTTCATATTTGATGCAGGTACGGAAAAATACCTTACACCTTTTGAAACATACGTTATCTCCCCTGCATTGAACATCACCACTATTGCCCTGTTTCTGAAATAAAACGGTGTATATTCATCAACATTCGCATCAGAGGTATATTTTATCTTTTTGTCATTATTTATCGCATTTTCAACTGTTTTTTTAGCATATTTTATACCGTTGCCGCCCAATATACCGTTAATGCTGCTGAAAGCATTGACCTTTGTATTGACGACCACAGTCCTTACAACAGTTTCTCCCGATACCACATTCGTAGAATATACTATCACGGAAAGTATCCCGTTTTCAAAAAAACTATCGTGACTGAATTTAAGCAGCCTTACCTTTCTTTCGGCAGCTTCCGCAGTTTTCAGATCGTATATATCCGTTATCGCCGCATTCACCTTATACTGAAACATGGGATTCGTCAGATTTTTGACAACGGGAATACTTCCGGATATCTTCACATTGTTCTTATTTTCCGAAACGGTTTTCGATGTTATATAATCAGTTGCCGAATCATCGGCAGCTATACTATATGGCATACATACGATAAAACATATTGTCAGCATAATAATAAATGTTCTTTTTATCATATTCAGAGCCTCCAGACCAATCAGACAACAAATATCCTTTTCCTTATATATATTATTGCATTATTTGTTCAATAATACAATTACAATACTGTTACAATTTTATTATTTTATCTTAAAAATTCCGTATTTCTATTAAAATTTCGCTTATTCAAGCCAAATAATACATTTTATCACCCAAAAAAATTTATTCCGTAATTTTGATATTTTCATAGTAAAATAATTATTTTTGTGATATAATGGATAATGAATATTATTGTCGTATAAATATATACGGCAGAAAAGGGTGTAAAAAATGGCTTCAAAAAATAACTTAAAAACAAACAAAAAAACTTCAGAGAAAAAAAATAGTGAAAAAACAACAAATACAGAAAAAAAGACATCAAAAAAAGCATCTCCGGAGCTTTCTGAAAAATCGACCGAAAATTCTTCGGAAAAAGCAAAACCGCTCTTTGAATTCAGACCAAATATCGAAGTAATATCTATAATTGCCATCTTTTTAAGCACTATCGTTCTCCTTGGCGTGATATTTTCTTCGGGCGGCATATTCGGACAGGCTATCGGCACTTTTATGAAAGGACTTTTCGGTCTTGGTGCATACATACTTCCTCTCATTACGATAGGTTTTTGTGTCAGCCTTTTCTTTTCCGAGGAAAAAATAATAAATGTTCCGAAATTCTCTTTGTCGGTTCTTCTTTTTCTCATCTTCATCGGTTTCGTACATCTTTTAAGCTATGAAGAACAGACATTTGCCTCATCAGCCGATTATGTAAAAGCTATGTATAAAAACGGCGACATTCTTAACGGCGGTCTTATCGGTGCGTGCATAGGCGATATGTTTCACTATATCTTAGGTAGTTTCGGCTCGTTTCTCCTGTTCTTTACCGCAATGGTATGCTGTGTCATTCTTCTTTCGGGCAAATCTCTCGCCGATACACTGCTCAGCATAAAAAATCTTCTTTCTTCTCATATGTCCTATGAACTTTCATCAAAAGATGAAGAACCCGAATCGGAATATGACGATGACTATATAGAAGAAGAACCTCCTGTGACTCGCACAAGAAGAGAAAAGCCGTCTTTCTGGACTTCATTCTTGAATTTTTTCACGCAGGAAGTCGAAAGTGAAGAATACTATCCCGAATCTTCGGATAAAGACGTATATAATAATTCCGAAGAAACCAAAGAAAAAGAAATTTATAAAAACGATACGCCTGACGAAAATAAAGATAATACGCTCAAAAAAGATACTTCAGACAAAGACTTTAGATCATCTTCCGATAAACAAACCGTACACCGCACCTCCGTATCGGATAAAATATCGGATACCTTAGCCAAAACCGACAGAAAAAGTATCGTGATAAAAACAGATGACGGAAAGAGATATAAAGAGTTGAAACCTCCCGTTATAATAAATATACGCTCGGATTACGAAAAAGCAGACAAGAAAGATCTCAAGATAGCGGTAGACGAGATAGCATCGGAAAGACTTAACCGCCGCAGACAAAAAGTCATAAGCAAAAAACCCGATCCCCGTTTGCCGGGATTCCTTGCGGAAAGCGCATATTCCGCTATTTCGGGCAATGTTGCTTTCGAAGAATTTACAGCCGAAAATACCGAATATTTTCCCGAAACGATTGCTTACAGTGAACCTTATATCCCTGTAGAAGAAATGTACGATATACCTCCGTTTTCAGAGATAGAAAAATTATTTTCTCCCGATACACAAATGTATCCTATGGAAATGGCAAAGCCGGTACAGTTTGTAAATATCAGACAGGAATACAATTCTCCTGCCGCAGAACAGCCTGAGTATAAAGAAGAACAAACGGCACGTACAGTACAGAAACAGGATACAACGGAATTTCTCCAGGAGGAAGCTCCCGTACAGCAAAATTCTTATGAATATAGCGAACCGCAGACCCCTGTTCAGCAGCAGCCTACGGAAGAACAGCCTCCACAGACCACTGTTCAACAGCAGCCTATGAAAGAACAGCCTCCACAGACCACTGTTCAGCAGCCTACGGAACAACCTGCACAACCACCTGTTCAGCAGCCTACGGAACAACCTCCGCAGACCACTGTTCAACAGCCTACGGAATATGTTCCTCAGTCCTCTGTTCAGCAGCAGCAATATGAAAACAGACCTGCCGATGAGCACTCTGCCCATAATACCGACGTATCATATCCCGAGCCTCGGAAACAATTTACTACGGAAAACACAAATACAGCACCGGCTTCTCCTCAAAGTCTGCCAAAACCACAGAACGCTCCGCTTATAATATCACCGGACAAAACGCAGACAGTAGATGAACTTGACGTAAACGAAAAACTCGAATCAAATAAACCGTATGTTTTTCCAAAGCTTGAATTTTTAAAGAAAAATACGGCAGTTGCAAACAGAAACAATGATATGGAGCTCATTGAAAATTCACAGAAACTCGTTGACACCCTTGCAAGTTTCCATATCGGAGCAGAAGTTATAAACATAAGTCAGGGACCTACCGTCACAAGATATGAGCTTTCCATAGAAGAGGGCATAAAGGTAAGCAAAATAACAAATCTTGCCGATAATCTCGCTCTCAGCCTTGCGGCGACTTCCGTAAGAATAGAAGCCCCTATTCCGGGAAAATCCGCCGTCGGTATAGAAATACCGAATGCAGTAAAAAGCAGTGTATTTTTAAGTGAGATCCTGTGTGATACAAAATTCCGTGATTCAAAATCAAAAGTATCTTTCGGAATGGGTAAAGATATCGCCGGAAATGTTATCATTTCTGATATTGCCAAAATGCCGCATCTTCTCGTTGCAGGTCAGACAGGCGCAGGTAAGAGTGTATGTGTCAATACTCTTATTACAAGTATATTGTATAAATCAAACCCCGATGAGGTAAAACTTATAATGGTAGACCCGAAAGTCGTCGAACTTACAGTCTATAACGGCATACCTCATCTTCTCGTTCCCGTTATCACCGAGCCTGACAAGGCAAAAGCCGCTCTTGACTGGGCTGTATACGAAATGGACGAAAGATATAAACTTATGGCAAAATTCGGTGTAAGAAATCTTGCAGGATATAATAAAATAATGGAAGAAAACGGTCTTAAAAAACTTCCTCTTATCGTAATAATAATAGATGAGCTTGCAGATCTTATGATGGTAGCCTCAAAAGAGATAGAAGCCGCTATATGCCGCCTTGCACAGAAAGCAAGAGCTGCGGGACTTCATATCATCATTGCGACACAAAGACCTTCTACCGATGTAATAACAGGCCTTATCAAGGCAAATATTCCATCGAGAATAGCATTTACCGTATCAAGCAATATTGATTCAAGAACTATCCTCGATTCCGTAGGAGCGGAAAAACTTCTCGGAAAAGGTGATATGCTTTTCAAACCTGTTGAAAGAAACAAACCTCTCAGAATACAAGGTGCATTCGTATCCGATGAAGAAGTCGAAAAGATCGTAGGCTTTATAAAGGAAAACAACGAAGTACACTATGACGAAAATATAATGAACCAAATAAATTCGGGTTCGGAATCTTCTTCCGATTCTTCGGGCTATGGCAGTGACGATCTCACAGATGAGGTCATAGGCTTCCTCGTTCATAAGGGAAAAGGTTCTACTTCCCTTATACAGCGTAAATTCGGAATAGGCTATAACCGTGCCGCCAGAATAATGGAAGAGCTTGAAGATCGAGGAATAGTCGGTCCCGCATCTACTTCAGGTTCAAAACAGCGAGATGTCCTCATGGACAAATTCCAGTATGAAGAATACTGTACAAACAAAAAAGACTATATTTAAAAGGGGGTCACTGATATGATGACTGATATTGAGATCGCTCAGAGTGCGATAATGGAACCTATAGAAAAAGTAGCCGAAAAGATCGGCATAGACAGAGATGACCTTGAATTTTACGGAAAATACAAAGCAAAACTTTCCGATGAACTTTTTGAAAAAACAAAAAACAATAAAGATGCAAAACTTGTACTCGTTACCGCCGTAAATCCAACTCCTGCGGGAGAGGGAAAAACGACCACAACAATAGGACTTGCCCAGAGTCTTAATAAACTCGGCACAAAGACCGTTGTTGCACTTCGTGAGCCATCTCTCGGGCCATGTATGGGTGTAAAAGGCGGAGCGGCAGGCGGCGGCTATGCACAGGTCGTTCCAATGGAAGACATCAATCTCCATTTCACGGGCGATCTTCATGCAATGACGGCGGCACACAACCTTTTATCCGCAATGCTTGACAATCATATCCGCAGCGGAAACGAGCTTGATATAGATACAACCTCTATTGTATGGAAGAGGGCAATGGATATGAACGACAGAGCCCTCAGAAATATAGTTGTCGGTCTTGGAGGAAAATCAAACGGTGTTCCGAGAGAAGACGGTTTCCTTATAACCGTTGCCTCCGAAATAATGGCTATCGTCTGTCTTTGCAGCGACATAACAGACCTTAAAGAACGTCTTTCAAAAATAATCGTTGCATACACAAATGACGGAAGACCCGTTACTGCGGGCGACTTAAAAGCAGCGGGAGCAATGACGGTACTTCTGAAAGATGCAATAAAACCAAACCTTGTTCAGACGCTTGAGCATACCCCCGCAATAATCCATGGCGGACCTTTTGCAAATATCGCTCATGGCTGCAACAGCATAAGGGCAACCAGACTTGCAATGAAGCTTGCCGATGTAGTCATAACAGAAGCAGGATTCGGTGCAGATCTCGGTGCAGAAAAATTCTTTGATATAAAATGCAGGATAGCAGGCTTAAAGCCCGATGCAGTCGTTCTTGTGGCAACTGTACGTGCGCTCAAATATAACGGCGGTGTACCAAAAAACGAACTTTCCGAAGAAAACATGGAAGCACTTAAAAAAGGTTTTGTCAATCTTGAAAAACACATTGAAAATATCCATAAATACAATGTGCCTGTTGTGGTAACTCTTAATTCTTTCGTTACCGATACACAAAACGAGATAGATTATATAAAAGGACGCTGTCACGAACTCGGAGCTGATTTTGAACTCTCTGAAGTCTGGGCAAAAGGCGGTGAGGGCGGTCTGGCACTCGGAAAGAAACTCCTTGAAACTCTTTCCTCAAAGAAGAGCGGATTTGCCCCTATATATGATGAAAATCTTTCTGTCGAAGAAAAGATAAATATAATTTGCCGCGAAATATACGGTGCAAAAGATGTGGAATTTATGCCAAAAGCAAAAAAGGCAATAAAAAGAATAGAGAGTATATTCCTTGACAAACTTCCTGTATGTATCGCAAAGACGCAGTATTCTCTTTCCGACGACCCATCTCTCCTGGGCAGACCGAAAGATTTCACAGTAAAAATAAAGGAAGTTACCGTAAGTGCAGGCGCAGGCTTTATAGTTGCCCATGCAGGCGATATAATGACTATGCCGGGACTTCCGAAATCTCCATGTGCCGAGCGTATCGACATAGATGAAAACGGAAAAATAACGGGACTGTTCTGAATAAAAACTTATTTTTTATTTATAAGCGACACCCGATGTCTGTAAAAAAGAAATTTTATAAAGAAAAAATTTATAAAGGAGAATAAAAATGGCAAATATTATAGACGGTAAATTAATATCACAGCAAATAAAAGACGAAGTAAAAGCCAAGGCGGAAGCACTAAAAGCAAAAGGATGCGAACCCACTCTTGCCGTTATCTTAGTCGGCGAAGACCCTGCAAGTCAGGTATATGTAAGAAACAAAAAAAAGAGCCTGCGAATATGTCGGTATCCGTTCATTAAGCTATGAACTTCCCGAAAATACAACAGAAGACGAACTTCTCTCGATAATAGATAAACTGAATGATGATAAAAGCTGCAACGGTATCCTCGTTCAGCTCCCTCTTCCTAAGCACATCAACGAAGAAAAAGTACTTCTGCGTATCAAACCGGAAAAGGACGTTGATGGCTTCCACCCATACAATGTCGGTCTTTTAAGCATCGGAAAAGCAAAACTTAAATCCTGTACGCCTGCGGGCTGTATCGAACTTCTCAAAAGGAGCGGTGTGGAAATACCGGGAAAAAATTGTGTTGTTATCGGCAGAAGCAACATCGTAGGCAAGCCTGTTTCAATGCTTCTCCTGCAGGAGAACGGAACAGTGACTACTTGTCATTCAAGAACAAAAGACCTTGCGGCAGTCTGCAAAAATGCTGATATAATAATAGCCGCCGTAGGAAAGCCGAATTTCCTTAAAGGTGATATGGTATCCGACGGAGTTGTAATAATCGACGTAGGGATCAACCGCCTTGATAACGGTAAACTCTGCGGTGATGTCGATTACGATGAATGCAGTAAAAAAGCATCTCTCATAACTCCCGTACCCGGCGGCGTAGGTCCCATGACGATAGCAATGCTTATGAATAACTGTATAATAGCTTGTGAGGAGCAGAACCGATATGAGTAACACAAAAATAAGCTTTATTTCTCTCGGCTGTGACAAAAATCTCATCGACAGCGAAATAATGCTTGGACTGATAGACGAAAAAGGCTATGAGATAGTTTCCGATGAATCCGAGGCAGACATAGTGATAATAAATAGTTGCGGCTTTATAATGGATGCGAACGAAGAGGCGATAGAAAATATCCTTCGTGTAGCCGATTATAAAAAAGAGGGAAAATGTAAAGGAATAATCGTTACAGGCTGTATGGCACAGCGATATAAAGACGAGATATTCAAGGAACTTCCCGAAGTCGATGCAGTAGTCGGGACAGGCGATTTTGAAAATATTGTTTCCGTAATAGATCGTATATGCAGCGGTGAAAAATCGGTGCAGCTCATAACCGACAAAGATCACATCATCGACCCAAAAAACAGTCTTAAAAGAATAGTAACAAGTCCCGGCGGATTTTCATATCTTAAAATAGCCGAGGGGTGTGATAATTTCTGCACATACTGTACGATACCGTATTTAAGGGGAAAATATCGTTCAAGACCGCTTGAAAGCCTTGTCGAGGAGGCAAGAAATTTAGCCTCACAGGGTGTTCGTGAGCTTATCCTCATAGCACAGGATACCTCCCTTTACGGCATCGACCTTTACGGAGAGAAAAAACTCCCTCTCCTGCTTGAAAAATTATCCGAGATAGAGGACATTGAATGGATAAGGATATTGTACTGCTATCCCGAGCACATAACCGACGAAATAATAGATGCAATGGCAAATACCCCAAAGGTCTGCCATTATCTTGATATGCCGATCCAGCACAGTGACAATAAGATCCTTAAACTTATGGGACGAAGAAGCACAAGAGAGGGTCTTATTGATGTTATCGGCAGACTTCGTACAAAAATGCCCGACATCTGTTTGAGGACTACCCTTATAGTAGGTTTCCCCACCGAAACAGAAGAAAATTTCAAAGCTCTCTGTGATTTCATCTCGGAAGTAAAATTCGACAGGCTTGGCGTATTTACATATTCAAGAGAAGAGGGAACACCTGCTTATAAGATGGACGGTCAGATAGATGAAGAGATAAAGCAGCAGCGCAAAGACTATATACTTGAAATGCAAAAAGGCATATCCGCCGAAAAATGCTCTTCCTTTATCGGAAAAACTCTTAAAGTAATAGTTGAGGGAAAAATAGGCACAGAAGAAAATGCCTATTGTGCAAGAAGTTACCGTGACTGTTATGAGATAGACGGCTTCGTATTTTTTGAAAGCGAAGAAGAACTTATTGCAGGAGATTTTTATAATATAAAAATAACGGATTCTTCAGATTATGATTTGATTGGAGCGATTACAGATGAACCTACCGAATAAATTGACACTTTCGAGAATAATATTGATACCGGTATTTCTGTTTTTCATTCTGTGCGACTCACTCCCCCTTGATATGCAGACAAGACGATATATAGCCGTAACTATATTTATAATCGCCTCCATAACTGATGCTATCGACGGACATATTGCAAGAAAATACAAAATGGTAACGAATTTCGGAAAATTCATGGATCCGCTTGCCGATAAACTTCTTGTATCCGCTGCCATGATATCAATGGTTCATCTTGGCGATATACCTACATGGATAGTTATAGTTATAATATCGAGAGAATTTATAATAACGGGATTCAGAACTATTGCGATAGAGCAGAATATCGTTATTGCGGCAGGCTTCTGGGGAAAGGTAAAGACGGTATTCCAGATGGCTATGATAATAGTCGTTCTTACGAATATCGACCATGTTTTCTTTAAATTCACAGGCACTGCCCTTATATACTTATCGCTTATTTTTACGATCGTTTCGGCGGTTGATTATCTTGTAAAAAATAAGTCGGTACTCAGGAACTGAGGTGTTAATTAATGAATGAAATAGTTTTTGCCGTAATGGAAAAGGCACTCAAAAAAGAACTCAGCATAGCCACCGCCGAATCCTGCACAGGCGGCAAAGTCGCAGCTGCGCTTATCGGCTATGCAGGAGCATCCGATATATATAAAGAGGGCTTTGTTACATACAGTAACGAAGCAAAAATGAAAAGGCTCGGTGTAAACGAAAAGACCCTTTCAAAGTATGGTGCAGTCAGCGAACAGACTGCGAGGGAAATGGCTGAGGGTGCTGCGAATGCGGCTAATGCGGACATCGGACTTTCCACTACAGGTATTGCAGGTCCCGGCGGCGGAACAGCCGAAAAACCCGTAGGACTTGTATATATCGGAGTTTCCGTAAAAGGAAACACAACCGTAAAAAAATTAAATCTTAGCGGCGACAGAGAAACCGTAAGGAACTCTGCTGTAAAAGAGATACTCACTCTTCTCGATTCGCTTATATAAAATTAAGGAGATAAAAAATGGCAGAAAAAAAATCAAAATCAACAGTTGAAGAAAATGTATCAAAAGGCAAAGAAGAGGCCCTCAAAACAGCACTTTCCCACATTGAAAAATCATTTGGCAAGGGTGCTATAATGAAACTCGGCGACAATACGAAAAACAAAAATATAGAAGTCGTTCCCACAGGTTCATTGAGCCTTGATGTTGCCCTCGGCTTAGGCGGACTTCCAAAGGGAAGAATAATAGAGATATACGGACCCGAAACCAGCGGTAAAACCACCGTTGCCCTTCAAGCCGTTGCACAAGTTCAGAAAAGAGGCGGCATTGCGGCATACGTTGATGCCGAGCACGC
>JAFUUG010000502.1 GCA_017483905.1 Bacillota bacterium | reverse complement strand
GTTGATTGGAGTTTTTTGGCATTGTTCAATATCATTTTATAGTGACCCTCAGTCACACATTATTGCTGTTTTTAAGTATTATTGCGACCTTGACACATTCGATACAAACGACCATCGTATATTTTTTCTTTTTAATTATCATCGGCTTCCCGCCGCTTCTTACCACGACACATTCATTTATTTTTTCGCCATCTTTCCAGTAAGCCAAAAAAGAACTTCCGTCTGCATCTTTTATCCGCCAGCTGTAACCCGTCGCCGCTTTTATATAAAAATCACCCTGACAATCAAATTGTTTCATTATTTCATTTTTTGCCGCAATATAACTTTCAACACAATCCATCGGTCTATCCTCCCATATCGGAAATATTCATCTACTTTGATATTACCATATCGGGAAAATAAATGCAACATAATTTTATACTTGAATTTCAACAAATTTATTCAAATCATATATCGCCGTATTTCAAAATAGTTATTATACTCGTGAACGGAAAATTTTCCGTTCACGAGTGCGCCGACTGCGTACCACGAAGTGGCTAACTCCCTTGTACGCAGTCGTGCGCATAATTTATACCGAGTGTGCAAATGTTTTTGCACACCGGTATATAAAATCCTCTTTTTATCACAAAAGCGGTTTCAGATATTTGCCCGTATATGACTTTTCATTCTCCGCAATTTCTTCAGGTGTTCCGCAGGCAACCACTTCGCCGCCGCCGTCACCGCCCTCGGGTCCCAAATCTATTATATAATCGGCAGTCTTTATCACATCAAGATTATGCTCTATTATAACTATCGTGTTTCCGCCCTGTGCAAGTTTTTGCATCATATCCGTAAGCCTGTGTACATCGGCAGTATGAAGCCCTGTTGTCGGTTCATCAAGTACATATATAGTCTTTCCGGTACTTCTTTTGCTCAGCTCCGTAGCAAGCTTGACCCTTTGCGCCTCTCCTCCCGATAATGTAGTTGATGATTGACCAAGTTTTATATATGAAAGCCCCACATCATTCATCACCTGTAGTTTATCTCTCAACCTCGGCTGATTTTCAAAGAATTCAAGAGCCTCTTCTATCGTCATGTCAAGCACTTCCGATATATTTTTCCCCTTGTACCTGACTTCGAGGGTTTCCCTGTTGTATCTTTTTCCACCGCATACTTCACATGGAACATATATATCCGATAAAAAATGCATCTCTATCTTAATCAGACCATCGCCTGCGCATGCCTCACATCTTCCGCCTTTTACATTAAAACTGAATCTTCCCTTGTCATATCCCCTGACCTTTGCCTCATTAGTTTGTGCAAAGAGATCTCTTATCATATCAAACAATCCCGTATAAGTAGCAGGATTCGACCTCGGAGTTCTTCCTATCGGTGATTGGTCTATACAAATAACCTTATCAAGGTATTCTTCCCCCTCTATCCTGTCGAAATTACCTTTTTTTATCTTTGCCCTGTTAAGATCCACCGCAAGAGCTTTATAAAGTATCTCGTTTATAAGCGAACTCTTTCCCGAACCGCTTACCCCCGTTATACATACGATCATTCCAAGAGGGATCTCTACATTTATATTTTTAAGATTATTTTCTTTTGCACCTATTATTTTAAGATATTTTCCGTTTGGTTTTCTTCTTTCTTTCGGGACCTCTATTTTTTTCTTTCCGCTGAGATATTGCCCCGTAACAGAATTTTTGCATTTCAGCAGATCCTTTACCCTTCCCGAAAACACAACATTTCCGCCATTTCTTCCCGCATCTGGACCTATGTCTACTATATAGTCCGCAGCCATCATTGTATCTGCATCATGTTCTACCACTATCAGCGTATTTCCTATATCCCTTAATCTTTTAAGTGCCGCAAGCAGTTTGTCATTATCTCTCTGATGAAGTCCTATGCTCGGTTCATCAAGTATATATAATACTCCCACAAGTCCCGAGCCTATCTGTGTAGCAAGCCTTATTCTCTGCGCCTCGCCTCCCGAGAGAGTACCTGCCATGCGGCTGAGTGAAAGATAATCAAGACCGACATTGCAAAGAAACCCTATCCTTGAATTTATCTCTTTTAATATCTGATCTGCTATTATTTTTTCTCTTTCACTCAATTCAAGTTCTTCAAAAAACTTTTTCGTTTCTTTTATCGAACCGCTGCACACATCCGATATATTTTTTCCTCCGACGGTTATCGCAAGTATTTCTTCTTTCAGCCTTTTTCCCTTGCACTTCGGACACTCGATATAAGTCATATATTTCTCATATTCCTGTTTGGCATATTCGGAAGTTGTTTCCCTGTATCTTCTCTCTGTCGAATTTACAACCCCCTCAAATGTAAAGGAATAATATTTTCTTTGTCCTCCGCTCATATACGGAACTTCTATTTTTTCGTCCGCACCATAAAAAATAATATTTTTCGCTTCTTCCGACAGTTCCCTGAACGGTGTATCAAGACTGAATCCGTATCTCTCACTCAACGCCTTGAATAATCCACCGCTCATACTTGAGCTATCTCCCGAATTTCCATATCCCGATACCGTAATAGCTCCCTGTGCAATACTTAATTCATCATTTGGTACAATAAGCTCCGGTGAAAATATCATCTTCGTACCAAGACCCGTACATTCTTCGCAAGCACCTCTCGGATTATTAAATGAAAACATTCTCGGCTCAACTTCTTCAAGGCTCACTCCACAGTCAGCACAAGCAAAATTCTGATTGAATCTCATTTCCTCTCCGTCGGAGAGAAGTGCGATTATTATGCCTCCCGAAAGAGCCGCCGCAGCCTCTATTGACTCCGAAAGTCTTTGTTCTATCCCCTCTTTTATTACCAGCCTGTCGATTATTATTTCAATATTGTGTTTTTTATTCTTTTCAAGTTTTATCTCTTCGGCAAGGTCATATATATCCCCGTCAACTCTTACCCTGACATAACCGCTTTTTC
>JAFUUG010000501.1 GCA_017483905.1 Bacillota bacterium | reverse complement strand
CCACAGCAAGTATCATCTTATTTTCTATCCCGCAGGCTTTTTCCATGCTCACCGTTGCCCTTGTTATCCCTCTCTCTCTTGCGCTTCTTGCCACATCGTCATCACTCATAAAACATCTGACCGTACAGCCCCATTCATTCAGCCATTTTTTGTTTATCCCCTGCAAAGCCATATTGGTATCAGTTACAATGCAGCAGCCGTCTTTAAGCGTCTTTTTTATTATTTCGATCACATTACCGCCAAAAGCAAAATTATCCGCATATTCAAAATCGGCAGTTGTATGTATCACTCTTTTTATAACGCTGTCCTTGCCCTCTCCGAATACCTTTCCGCCAAGCCTTTGCGTTATTATTTCAAAACTTTTTTTCTCTATCTCACGAGGGTCAAATATCTCAGCCATTTTTCTCTGTAATTCTCCTTTTTATTTCATCGACCCCATATCCGCTTTCTTTGGGTCTTTCTATTATTATTATCTCCATACCGAGTTTTTTCGCAGCGCTTATCTTTTCATCAAAGCCACCGACTTTCCCCGAACTCTTCGTAACCAGAAATCTGCATCCGGAAAAATCATTCATATTGTCTTTTTCGCAATAGGGCGGCATTTTATACAGCACATCTTCTATGCCGGCTCTTCTGCACTTATCTCTCGCTTCTTCCGTATCAAGAACTCTGGCCCTTACCCGTTCTTTATAGCCGTTTATCAATGTATACTTATTTATCTCGCTGCTTCCCGTAGATACAAATATCTTTCCGTCTTTATCATTTAGATAACTTGCCGCATCGTCTATACTTTTGACGATAAGATCTCCCATAACTTCATTTTCATCACGCACCATCCGCAGATATTCCTTATTTTTATTTTCGCATGCGCTCTTTATATTTTTCGTTATGTTTCTTGCATAAGGGTGAGTTGCATCTATCACTATATCCGCATTTTCCGCAAGTGCTTCTATTTCTTTTTCATCAAGCCGCCCCGAACATATCTTTACATTCTTCATCTCACCCATTATCTCTTTTCCGTACTCCGTCGCAACGCAGACTGTAGTTTCTATTCCGTTATCACTTAAAAATTCACATAATTCTCTCCCGTCACCCGTTCCGGAAAAAACAAGCACTTTCATTTTATCTCATATCCTCTCGGTGTCACCATTTTTCCGTTTATTGATCTTGTCGTACTGTTTCCGACTATAACTGTAGTAAACATATCGGTATCTGTATCTTTCATTTTTCCGAGAGTTGTTATTTCGTACTCTTCACCCTCTCTTGCGATATTTTTCACATAACCGCATATAGTTTCATTGCTTCTGTATTCCGATATGTACTCACACGCTTTTTTCAGATTATCAGTTCTCTTTTTGCTTGACGGATTATATATACATATCACAAAATCAGCCTCAGCCGCCATTTTAATTCTTTTTTCTATTATCTCCCATGGTGTCATCAGATCGCTTAAACTTATCACCGCAAAATCATTCATTATCGGCGCACCGAGCCTTGCTGCCGCACTGCTGCAAGCGGTGATCCCGGCGATAGTTTCTATCTCGATATCTTCATATTTTTCGCATATCTCATGTATAAGCCCTGCCATACCGTATATCCCGGCATCACCGCTTGATATAACAGCCGTCTTTTTTCCTTCAAGTGCAAATTCCACAGCCTTTGCACATCTTTCACGTTCTCTTTTCATTCCGGAAGAATAGACCTCTTTGCCCTCTGTCAGATTTTCTATAAGTTTTATATATCCGTCATATCCGACAATAACATCGCTGTCCTCAATCGCCTTTATTGCCTTTAAGCTCATTTCTTCATAACTTCCGGGACCTATCCCAACGACATATATCTTCAAAATCCGATCACCTCTTTTTTTACAGATGCAGCCATAGTAACACCGTCACCCACAGTTTTTCTCATTATCATCTCTCCTCCGCTTTCTCTCACACAAGCTCTCTCGCATACGTTATCGATACCCGTCACCTTTTTCACAAATTCCGAAGAGCTGAAATCTCCCTTGACATTTTCAAGTTCTTCCGCACTATATACCGAGATCCCAACTCCTAAATATTTGCATAATTCAAGCACAGCCGCTTCATTTTCCTTTATGTCTATCGTTGAAACGCAATTAACGGCATTTTTGCTTATCCCCGTCTTTTCAAAAAGTTTTATAAGCGAGTCCTTATCGGCATTTTTTCTGCTTCCGACACCTAATACAACGCATTTCGGAACAACACTGACCGTATTTTTGAAAATATCCTCTGCAAAAGGAGATATAACTATCCCATTTTCAAAATTTTCTCCGTACACGACATTTTCGGGCAAATTTCCCTGCACTTCAAAAAAACTTTTCAATCCGACCTTTTCCCCTTTAATAAGTGCCGAAGAAATATATTTTATCTTCCCTATATCCTCTATGACATATCCCCTCTCATAAGCCCAGCTGTCCACCGCAAATACATCATTTATATCCGTAGCCGTCGTAATTATACATTCCGCTCCGATCATCTCTGCTATCCTCTCTGCAAGCCTGTTAGCTCCTCCGATATGCCCCGAAAGTATCGGTATCACATATTTTCCTTTTTCATCGCATACTACAACAGCAGGATCAATATCTTTTCCTCTTATATAAGGTGCTATCATTCTCACCGCAATTCCGACAGCTCCTATAAATATTATCCCGTCACATTCTTCAAACGCTTTTCCTGTCCACTCTTTCGCCCCGATACTTCTCTCTTTCAGACTTTCGCCCTCACCATAGCCCTCAATATCTTT
>JAFUUG010000500.1 GCA_017483905.1 Bacillota bacterium | reverse complement strand
TTTAGTGCTAAAGCGAGATATTAAGCAAGGAGAAATAATTAAAGCCGAAGATTTGATACCAAAAAGACCAGGAACAGGAATATCTCCTCAATTTGCAGATATAGTAGCAGGAAGAACAGCCAAATTAGATATAGCGGAAGATACTATCTTAACATGGGATATGATTTAAGATAGCAGAATAAAAACAGAAAGAGTGTGTACATATGACAATATTGGTTACAGGGGGAACAGGTTATATTGGTTCACATACGGTCGTTGAATTATATAACGCAGGGCATGATGTTGTTATTGTTGATAATTTATGTAATTCAAGTGCAGAAGTATTGGAAAGACTCGAAAAGATAATCGGAAAAATACCTAAATTTTATGATATAGATATAAGAGATAAACAGAAACTGACTAATGTATTTAAAGAGAATAACATAGATTGCTGTATACATTTTGCGGGCTTAAAGGCTGTAGGTGAATCTGTTATAAAGCCAATAGAGTATTATGATAATAATATAACGGGTACATTAGTTTTAATAGATGTAATGAGAAGTTTTTGCTGTAAAAACATAATTTTTTCGTCATCTGCAACGGTATATGGTATTCCCAAAACTATTCCCATAACCGAAGAATGTCCAAAGAGAGCGTGTACTAATCCATACGGTTGGACAAAAAGTATGATTGAACAAATACTTACAGATGTTAAAAATGCGAATGAAGATTGGAATGTGGTTTTGTTGCGCTATTTTAATCCAATTGGTGCGCATAAATCGGGTCTGATCGGTGAAAATCCAAATGGAATTCCGAATAATTTAATGCCATATATAACACAGGTAGCAATAGGTAAAAGAAAAGAGTTAGGTATATTTGGCATAGATTACGAAACTCATGATGGAACGGGCGTGCGTGATTATATTCATGTTGTTGATCTTGCAAAAGGACATATCAAGGCTCTTGACATTATAAAAAATAACTGTGGATTTAAAATATATAATTTAGGAACAGGTAAAGGATATTCTGTTTTGGATGTTATAAAAAATTTTGAAAAAGCATCCGGGGTAACGATACCTTTTGTAATAAAACCAAGACGTGCCGGAGATGTTGCTGTTTGTTATTCTGATCCAAGTAAAGCTGAGAAAGAATTAAATTGGAAAGCGGAATATGGTATATTTGAAATGTGCAGAGATTCTTGGAATTGGCAAAAAAATAATCCAAATGGGTATGAAAATTAATAAATATTTTGGGAGAATATAAAAATGTATGATTATTTAGTAGTTGGTTCAGGTTTATACGGGGCAATTTTTGCACACGAAGCAAAGGAAAAAGGGAAAAAAGTACTTGTTATAGATAAGCGACCCAATATAGCAGGCAATATTTATACGGAAAAAATTGAAGGGATAAATGTTCACAAATATGGTGCCCATATTTTCCATACCAACGATAAAGAAGTATGGGAGTATGTTAATAAATTTGCCGAATTCAATCGATTTACAAATTCACCTGTTGCAAATTATAAAGGTGAATTATATTCACTCCCTTTTAATATGTACACGTTCAATAAGATGTGGGGTGTTGTTACTCCCGAAGAGGCTGCTGCCAAAATCGAAGAGCAGAGAAAAACAGCGGGTATTACTGAACCTCAAAACCTTGAAGAACAGGCGATTTCGCTTGTTGGTACAGACATATATGAAAAATTGATAAAAGGTTATACACAAAAACAGTGGGGACGTCCTTGTACGGAATTACCGGCTTTTATTATAAAAAGACTCCCTGTTCGCTTGACATTCGACAATAATTATTTCAATGCTCTATATCAAGGTATACCTATTGGTGGTTATACAAAGATGATTGAAAGTATGCTTGAAGGTATAGAGGTCAAACTTAATGCAGACTATCTTGAAAATCGTCAAGAATTTAATAAATTAGCAGATAAGATAGTATATACGGGTGCTATAGATGCTTATTATGAATACAAACTTGGTACGCTTGAATATCGTTCTGTGAGATTTGAAAACGAAATTTTGGGGAAAGCTAATTTTCAAGGGAATGCTGCGGTAAACTATACAGATGCAGAAACACCGTGGACACGAATAATTGAACATAAATGGTTTGAATTTGGCAAAGACGAAAACGGAAATGACTTGCCAAAAACAATTATAAGCCGTGAATACAGTTCAGAGTGGAAGCAAGGCGATGAACCGTATTACCCGATCAATGATGAAAAAAACAGTAAACTTTATGCGGAATATAAAGCGCTTGCAGATGAAGAGGATAAAGTGATTTTTGGCGGAAGATTAGGAGAATATAAATATTATGATATGGATGTAACTGTTGCATCTGTATTAAAAATGTGTAAAAAAGAACTGAATTAAATCTTTCGAGACATATATAAAAGAGGTGAAAAGCTGTGTTACGACTTCATAAACATAACAAAGAAACTTATGAACGGCTGACACAGCTTTTTGTGTCAAACCAGCGTGTAGCGGTTGTTCAGCCTACGGGAACGGGAAAGTCGTTTATCATATTAAAACTTATCTCGGATAATATCGATAAAAAATTTATTGTGCTTTCGCCGTCTGTTTACATTGAAAAACAGATAAGAGTACACGCAGAGAGTAACGGTATCGACCTTAAAAATGTTGCTTTTATAACATATATCAAATTATCGCAATTAAGTGATAGCGAGATAAATTTATTGAACTGTGATTATATTGTTCTTGATGAATTTCATCGTTGTGGTGCTATTGAGTGGGGACGAGCTGTGAATACTTTGCTTGAAGGCAAGGCAGATGCCAAAGTTTTGGGTACTTCCGCTACACCTATTCGTTACCTTGACAGTGGTAGAAATATGGCAGAGGAAATATTCAACGGTGTTTATGCCGTTGATATGTCGTTGGCGGAGGCAATAAATCTTGGCATACTTCCTTTGCCTATTTATGTTACTGGGCTTTATTCATTTTCGGGTGAAATCGAAAAATTGCGTTTGAAAGCCGAAAGAACAAGAAATCCAAAATTGAAATATGTGCTTTTGGGGAAATTTAAGAAAGCTAAAAGTATGATAACTCAACTTGATTGTGGTATTGAGAAAATTTTCGAAAGACATTTGCCTAATAACAATGGCAAATATATTATATTTTGTCCTAATGTTGAAAAATTGAATAGTATTTCAAAAGAATGTGATGATTGGTTTGTAAGTAAAAACATTGAAAAATATAAAGTTTACAGTGATAATACAAATTCAAGTAAGGAATTTAAAGCCTTTTGCGAAAATAAAAAAAGCGACAGTTTGAAGTTGTTATTTTGTGTTGATATGCTTAACGAAGGTATACATATTGATGATATAAACGGAGTTATTATGCTTCGCAGTACATCATCGGCAAATGTTTTTTATCAGCAATTGGGACGTGCTTTGGCTTGTTCGTTTCGTAACAAAAAGCCGCTTATTTTTGATATTGTAAATAATTTCGAAGTTGGAGATACTGCAAAAACTTATACGGAAATAATGGAAATATCCCGTCAAAACGACAGCAGAGATTATGACGATATACAGTTTGAAATTTATGATTATGTTCGTGATATTCGTGAAATAATAATGGAAATACAATCAACTTTTGCCAATTCTTGGGATTATAATTTTGAACTTGTAAAGACATTTTATGAGGAGAATAAGCATTTTCCGATTACAACAGATACTTTTGAAGGCGTAAAAATAGGTCGTTGGTGTAATATTCAAAGGAAATTTTATAAAGATAATATTCTTAAAGCCGAAAGGATTGAAAAGCTCGAAAGCATAGGCTTTACTTGGAATTTAGGAGATGAGATTTGGAACAGCACCTTTAATGATGTTTGTTTATATCTGGAAAAATATGGTAAATTTCCGGATAAGAAGGATGTAGAAGAGAATAAACGGCTTTATGTTTGGCTTAATAGTCAACGTGGAGCATACAGAAAAGGTGTTTTGACAGAATATCGTATGTCACAATTAGAAAGTATTGGCTTTGAGGTTAAATCAATATCTGTTGCCGAAAAGTGGGGTAATTACTATCAAAAATTGTGTGACTATAGGGATAAAAATGGTTGTTTGCCAACTGTTGAAAGTGAAGAAAAAGATTTGTATGAGTGGATGAAGCTACAAATCATAAGAAAAATACAAGGTAAAATAACTGCAGAGCAAAAGGAAAAATTAGATAAAGTTGGTTTTATTTGGAATAAGCGTTTTGAACAATGGAAAATTCAATTTGAAATGTTAAGAGCATTTATTGATGAATTTGGACGAGTCCCATCAGCAAGAGAGAAGTATAAAGATTTTTCTGTTGGGCAGTGGTACATAAGACAATTAAAAGGAATCAAAGACGGTACAATATGTGATGAAAAACTTGAAATGTTTAATAGTCTTGGAATAACCTTAACAAATGCCACAGAAATAAAAATAACCGAAAAATGGAATCATTGCTATAAGATTTTCAAGAATTTTATCGAAAAAAACAGACAATTCCCGAAAATGACGGATGTTGTCGATGATGTTGAATTGTATAGTTGGTTTATGAAGCAAAAAGAGGCTTACAAATCGGGTAAATTACAAAATTGGCAAATAGAAAAAATAAGGGGTTTAGGCACTGATGTGGGTGATTTCTTAATTCAGAAAAGACAATTAAAACCGCAATGGGAAGAAAATTTTAATGCTTATATTAAATTTATAACCGAAAACCATAGAAAACCCAAAAATAACATTGCAAGTGAGGCTAAACTCTATCGTTGGGAAATTAAACAAAGACAAAGATACCGTTATGCGACTTTATCACAACTTCAAGTGGAATTGCTTGTTAATTCGGTGATAATAAATATTCACTAACAG
>JAFUUG010000499.1 GCA_017483905.1 Bacillota bacterium | reverse complement strand
TTCGGTCTCAAATAAAATCTTCCTGAGATTGTCATATCTTGCCGTAATATGCTTGTAATGTCCGAAATCACTCATATTATTTTTAAGTGCAGCAGCACTTGAAACATTGAATTTCTTGTACTCATATTTCAGAAAATTATGATAATAGGCATATACAACATTCTTTTTATTCAGATATTCAACTGCCCTGACCTGTTTTTTTGCATTGAGTTTAAGTTCAAAGTTCAGTTTTTTCTTGAATATATTTATCAGACAGACACCGCATAAAAGAAGTATACAAGCCACCGCAAGCGGAAGAAATACCACCTGCCCCTTAAATACGTTCAGAAAGACAAGTATTACCACCATCACGGTAAATATCCCGACCATCGCCCATGAAAACCAATAAATAAATTTGTTTGCAAATTTCAGATTTTCCATTTCCGCTTCCAGTTCGGTTTTTTCACTGTTCAGATATGCAATATCTTTTTTTACGCTTCTCTCTTCCCTTTCGGCATCTTCCATTCTCTTTATAGCCTCAGGTGCTTCTTCTTCAAGCTGTATCAGTTTATTCAATGACGGATCGAAATCACCTATCTGAAATCTGAGCATACTCCGCTCTTTTGTAAGAGAAGTAAATCTTGCTATAAGGTCTTTGAGATATTTTATTTCTTCTTCTGTCAGTTTCTCATAGCATCTTACCTCATCGAGCGTTGTGTCATATTCCTGTGCCTTTTTTTCAAAAAGAGTCCTCTTCTTTGCTATACGAAGAGCCGAATCACACAGTTCCACCGCAAGATTGACCTCTTCGTAATTTTCGTCATCATCATCGAGATAATTAAGATAATCGCTGAATTTTGAATATACCTCATAACCTCTTTCGGACTCATCATCATCAATTGTTCTGAAACTGCCTATAAAATTTAATATCTTTTTGAATAAACTCATTCGTTATCCCCACACTTAGAAACTGTAAAGGAAATACCAGTCATTTGTTTACAGTTCCTTAATAAGCGTTTCCTTTTATCATTTTGTAAGAAAATGTACAAGTTCTTCGGATGCAAGTTTTTCATCTTCGCCGTCAATTATAAGCTTGATGTTCTCTCCGTCCATTACACCCAATGCTATCACACCCATTATACTTTTGGCATTGACCATTTTATTTCCTATTTCTATTTTTATGCTGCTTGCAAATTTGTTAGCGTGCTGTACCAAAAGTGCAGCAGGTCGTGCCTCCAAAGATTCAGCGGCTTTTACTTGTGTTTCTATCATAAGTGATCCTCCCTTAGATGTTGTGCAGATGTTCTGCAATATTGATTATTTTTTTCAGTCTGTGATTCACACCCGATTTTCCTACCGGATGCTCAAGCATCTCACCAAGCTCTTTCAGGCTCATGTCGGGATTTTCAAGTCTGATCACAGCAATTTCTTTCAGTTGGGGCGGAAGTTCGTCCAAACCTACCCTGCTTCTTATATATTCAATAGCTTCTCTCTGTCTGACAGAAGCCGAAACAGTCTTATTCAGATTGGCGGTCTCACAGTTTACTATCCTGTTCACATTGTTGCGTACATCTTTTACTATCCTTACATTTTCAAGTTCCATAAGTGCCTTATGTGCATTCATCACATTAAGCATATCAACTATCTGTTCACCGTCTTTTATATATACCACGAATTGTCTTTTTCTCTCTATCACCTTTGCATCGCTTATAAAAAAGTTTATGAGATTTTTGAGTTCCTCTGCCTGTTCCCTTTCGTATGTCACAAATTCAAGGTGATAATTCTTCTGCGGATCGTTTATCGACCCTATGCAAATGAAAGCACCTCTTATGTATGCCCTTTTGCAGCATACACCCGATACGACCGTTGAATTGATATGTTTTTTTATCTCATCATCATTCATTATTCCCGTTGCCGTCAATATCTTAAGAGAATCATTTTCATTTATTTTTATTCCGAAATGTTTGTTTTCTTCATATATTTCCGTTTTTATCCCAAATAAACGGCAGGACATTCCGGCAAACTTTTCGGCAATATCCTTATTTTCGGTATCAAGTAAAATACTTTTGCCCTCTATCTTACATTCGTAATTGATAACAGCTGCAAGTTCTGCTATATCGCAATGCCTGTTATTATCAAAGTATTCAAGCAATGCTCTTTTGACATCCGATGAAAAACTCATTTTATCACCATATCATCTCTTTGCATCCTTATCTATATCTCTGTGATTTATCGTTACACTATGCCCCGACATTTTAAGTGACGAAAATAACTCATTTGCAAGTG
>JAFUUG010000498.1 GCA_017483905.1 Bacillota bacterium | reverse complement strand
TTCGTCATAAGTATTTATGGAAGATGGAAGAGAATAGCTGCTTACTGTCTTTTCAGTGGTATAGGCATCTGACTGCGTATAGGTGGTGTGCGGGGTGGCAGCGTAATTTTGGGAGTTGTCGGAATTTGATATCGTATTGTTGCAGCCTGCTATATTCATGCAGAGAAGTGCCGATAATGCTAATATTATACAACTTTTCAATGGTCGTTACCTCTTTTCCTTTATATAATGAAGCTCTTTTTCGGTGAGCTTTCTGTATTCGCCGGGGGAAAGATCTTCGTCAAGAACTATCTCTCCGAAACGAATACGTTTTAAATAGATGACCTCTTTGTCAAGGGTATGGAACATCCTTTTTATCTGATGAAATTTGCCCTCATTTATCGTTATTTTTATTTCGCTTGTGACTTCTGCGTTATCTGTCGATATTATTTCGAGTTTTGAGGGAAGGCATTTTGTGTCTTTATCTATTATTATGCCCTCTGCAAGAGCATTGATATCTTTATTATCCGCTATGCCTTTTATTTTTGCGTAATACTCCTTTTCAACGTGTTTTTTCGGAGAAAGGGTATTATGGGAAAATCCGCCGTCGTTTGTGATTATGAGAAGCCCTTCGGTGTCCTTGTCAAGCCTGCCGACGGGAAATATACCTTTTCTTCTGTCTTCCTCGCTGATAAGGTCGATAACGGTCTTATCGGTCTTATCTTCCGTTGCACTTACGACTCCGTTTGGCTTATTTAGCATGAAATACACATATTTTTCGTAAATAACGGGATTTGAAGAATATGTTACGATAGTTTTTTCGGGGTCGAATTTTATATCAGCTTTCTTTACGGGTTTTCCGTCTATTGCGACAAGTCCCTTTGAAATGGCATTTTTTACATCGGTACGGCTGCCTAAGCCCGAAGAAGCAAGGTATTTGTCAAGGCGTATCAAAGACATAATGAATTTCCTTTCATATAAATATACTATAAACTATTATAAACAAATTATGGGAAAGTGTAAAGGGGGTTATTGTTTCATTTTGTGAAAAAAATTTTTTTTTGGTATATACAAATTTGTTTTCTTTTGCTATAATTAGAGTATAGACAAAGTATGATATCCGAATGGAAAGGATATCAAAATAACAACAAAGGCTAAAAACCGGGAGGTATTAAAAATGGCAATAGTAGAAGAAGTAATCCGTCTTGAAAGTGATAATACATTAAGTTTCGGCAATTACATAGTAAAAGAAAAGCAGAAAGTGACCGATTTTGATGTAAAGGGTGATCTGTACAAGGTAAGGACTCACAAGGACGTAACAAGGCTTTCAAAAAACAGTAAACTTCTGCTTGAAACCGTACCGGGTGCAACGGTACATAATCTTTCCGTAAAGGAAAAATCGACTACTTTTACAATAGAGGGATATGAAGATACGCTGGTAACGCTTGAACTTGAACCCGAGACAAGCTATTCGATCTATGTTGACGATGTGAATATAGATAAGGTAAAGACAAATCTTACGGGCAAAGTCGGTTTCAGTGTTGACCTTAAATCAGAACCTCAGAAAGTAAGAATAGAAAAACATTGAGGAATATACCATAATGGCTAAAGTCAAGACAAAATATGTGTGCGGCGAATGTGGGTATGAAACGGGAAGATGGATGGGAAAATGTCCGTCATGCGGAAATTTCGGAACTCTTAATGAGGAGATAGAAGAAAGTGTTTCTTCATCCGCAAGAAGAAATGTCAGCGGTGAAAAAGCTAAGATATACAGCCTTAAGAATATTGAAAACGATACGGAAGAGAGGACTGCCACAAAGATAGAAGAACTTGATAGAGTTCTCAGCGGAGGTATCGTAAAAGGTTCGCTTACACTTGTTGGCGGAGATCCCGGAATAGGAAAATCCACATTGCTTTTGCAGATATGTCAATCAATAGGACAGCAGAATAAGAAGATACTGTATGTATCGGGTGAGGAATCCGTAAATCAGATAAAGCTCCGTGCTGTAAGGCTTGGAATAACGACGGAAAATCTTATGCTGCTGTCGGAAACGAGTTTTAATATAGCGGAAGCGGCTATAAATAAGGTCTTGCCGAATATGGTCATAATAGATTCGATACAGACTATGTATATGGAAGAATTGACATCCGCACCGGGCAGCGTGACACAGGTAAGGGAATGTACCGCAAGAATGATGAGGATCGCTAAGGGGAAGGGAATTTCCATAATGATAGTCGGTCATGTGACGAAAGACGGCTCAATAGCGGGACCGAGAATACTTGAGCATATGGTCGATACGGTGCTTTATTTCGAGGGCGAAAGACAGGCAAGCTATCGTGTGCTCAGAGCGGTAAAGAACAGATTTGGCTCGACAAATGAGATAGGCGTATTTGAAATGAGGGATAACGGGCTTGTTCAGATAGATAATCCGTCTGAGTATATGTTATCCGGAAGACCTGTCGGGGCATCGGGTTCGGTGATAACTTGTTCTGTGGAAGGTACAAGACCTATACTTACGGAAGTTCAGGCACTGATAAGCTACACTACTTTCAATATGCCAAGAAGAATGGCTACCGGTATGGACTTTAACAGAGCGATACTTCTGACGGCGGTGCTTGAAAAAAGAGCAGGATATCAGTTCGGCTCGTATGACAGCTATGTCAATCTTGCGGGCGGGATAAGGATAAACGAACCATCTCTTGATTGTGCAGTTGTGGCAGCTATGGCATCAAGCTATAAAAATATTGCGGTGGATGCCAAAACTGTTATTTTCGGAGAAGTCGGACTGACGGGTGAAATAAGAGCAGTATCGCATACTCAGAAAAGAGTGCTTGAATGCGCAAAGCTCGGGTTTGAAAGGTGTGTAATGCCGAGAGCCAATGTAAAGGAAATAAAGAAAAATACGGGAATAAATGTTGTGGGTGTAGCAAATATATCCGAACTTTTAGATGCCGTACTGTAAAAAAACTGTATCCTGATAAAATTATCGGGATACAGGTTTTTTATGTGATAGCAAGTATTATACGGGTTGTAAATTTCCTCTTTTGAGATCGGCTACTTCGGAGATAGATAGTTTGCTGTATTTTGAAACGGCTTCATCACTGAAACCGTCTTTGAGCATATCAAGTGCAATTGAAATGGCTTTTTTTCGTATGCCTGCTACTTCGCCTTCTGCTCTGCCTATTGCTTCGCCCTCAGCTCTGCCCTCAGCTCTGCCCTCAGCTCTGCCTATTGCTTCGCCCTCAGCTCTGCCCTCAGCTAAACCTTCGGCTCTTGCAACTCTTTTTTCGGTATCAAAAAAAATATTAAGTTCGGTTTCAACATCAAACATATTAAGCATAATACTGGACACCTCACTTTCTTTATTTTTAAGGTATTCTTTTAAAATTTCATCGTTACAGCAGATTCTGATAGTTTCGGCGGCGGCTTTTATTGTTCTGCCGTATTTTGATACTTGTTCGTTGAGAATTTTTGTAAAGTTGATATACTGATTTACTATGTCGCCTTTTGAGCCGCCGGTTATTACCTTTACACGAATGTCGAAATCACACTTTTCTCCGTTTAAGAAGCTGTCGGAGAGGGAGATATATTCTTTTGCGATCTTTCTGCTGCCTGTGTAGATGAGGTATAATTCAGGCTTTGGAAAATCAACTTTTGTTGAACTATACAGTGATTGATTTGTTTTTCGGTAATAGCGGTAGTATGTTTCTGCAAGGTACATAATTAATCGTATGATTATATTTTCCGACCATGTTGACTGACATTCTACGAGAATGATTATTTTTCCTTTTACCATAAAACCAACATCGTTATAAAGAGATGCCATGAGGATCTCTTCGAGGGTGATTATCTCTATATCATCGGGAGATACGATCTCGCCGTCATGGAGAGCGGAATATAACATTGCGGTATATTTTTTGTCACCGAATAGATTTCGGAATACGGTATCTTTTGCTGTAAATTTTGAAATATCTTGTTCCATTTTTTTACTTCCTGTGATCGAAATTAAAATTGAAATGTATTTCTTATATTTATTATACACTTAAAAAATTTTAAAATCAATAAGTTTTCAAAATTATTTAAGTGATCTGTTTAAGAGAGCTTTGTTCGAGGTGCAGACGTATGCGCTGCTTATCTCGCCGTAACTTGGAAATGTCACGATACAGGCATAACGAGGTTCACCATTTTCGGGGAGAAGTTCGTAATAATATGTATAGCTTGTGTGATTATCGTATTTTACGGAAGCATTTGCTTTACCTATAATGTTCATTATGTTGTTATCGTCAAGTCTGCTGCCGCTTGAAAGGAGAGTTTTCATCTCATAGGCGGTAAGCTTTTTTGATGGGGTAGATGTCCACAGGAAAGCATCGCCCTCTATCAGTCTTGCTTTAACTTCACAGCTGCTTTTTATATCGCACAGGAGATATTTTGAGTCATAATAGGCAGAGTCCTGATATTCCGAGCCGTTATAATAGGAATAGGTGCTGTATTGATCTCTTGCGCAGTTATATACGGCTCGTCCCTCGGTATTCATTATCGTGAAATATGTAACGCCTACTTCATCGGGAGCATTTGAATTTTTTGAACAAAGACAGAGGTCGATATGATACCATTGCCCGTTTAAGTTACATTCATAGTATGCAGATACTTCGACAGGGTCAAAACCGCTCGTTGAACCGATTCCACCGTCAAGAACGCATTCAGAAAGACCCTTAGGGAAAGAAGAAAGAAATTTGTCGATATTATCATTGAAATCTGCATCGGAGTGCAGTTCACGGGAAAAGCAATTGATAAATGTCTGACGATCGCCGCTGTCGGCAGAGGCAAGGAGCGTTTCAATTGCTTCGTTTTCGGCATTTTCGGCACCTATACCGTCTTTTTGCCAGTGAGACGGCAGATCGCTCAGGTCATACTCCGGAGGTGAGGTCAGATCGGTGACAAAATTAAAGGAAGCCAAAATTGCTGCCACAGAGAATGTTACCGACATTATGAAGCCTGATATTATGCAGAGTGCCGGAGTAAATTTGCCTTTATATCTGCTCTTTCGTATATTTGCGATGCCGATAATTATGAGTATGACAGATGGTATAAGGAGGGATATATAAATTGCGAATATTTCGCCGAGTATCCACAGTGAACCGGTTATAACAGTGCCGATAAGCATAAATATTGAAAGACAGCCCATTTATTCTCAATCCTTTAAATATAATAATAAATACAATAAGGCTGCCGATAAACAGCAGCCGTTAAAATTAATTTTCAATAGTTTCGTCGCTTTCACTTTCTTCTACATCTTCACCCATCTCAAGGATCTCGATCTCATCATCGTCATCTTCTGCCGAATCTTTAGTCGGTGTTTCATCGAAAAGACCTTTTACCGCTTTGCCGATATTGTTTGTTATTTCGGAAGTTTTGTCCACAACGGTATATGTGAAATCCTTTACTACGGGTTCGGCTTTCTTTGCAAGGGAGTTTACTGTTTTATTTACATCTTTTGCAAAATCTCCTACTGCTTTGCCCGCTTTTTGAAGCTTTTCTTCGATGTCTGCACAGCAGCTGCTGCTGCCCTTATCTTTTAATGCTTTGATAAGCTTTATTGCTTCGTCGGATGAGATTTTTCCGTCTTCCACCATTTTTAAGATCATTTTAGTTTCTTCATTCATATTGATTACCTCCATTTTATATGTTTTTGATTTGTCTTTTGTGTTATTTTTTTGCATTCTTAAAAATATATACGGAGATAATTCAAAATAGTTTGCAAAATTTAAAAAAATTTTTTTAATTCAACAGGGCTATGCCAAGATTTAAGTAGCCTGCAAAAGTTACCCATATAAGATAGGGAATAAGAAGATTTGAGGCTGGCTTTGATATTCTGCGGAAAAGAACTATAG
>JAFUUG010000497.1 GCA_017483905.1 Bacillota bacterium | reverse complement strand
GGCAATGCACCGACTGCACTGATGGCGGCCGACAGGCTGATAAAAGAGGGGAAGATGACTCCGGAGGCGATAATTGCCGTGCCTGTGGGATTTGTAAATGTGATAGAGTCAAAAGAACTCATCATAAACGGAAGCGTGCCGTATATTGTCGCAAGGGGGAACAAGGGAGGAAGTACCGTTGCGGCTGCGATATGCAATGCACTGATATATGATGCGGCTGAGGGAAAATGACATGAGGAAAGGCTATACAACGGGAACTTGTGCTGCGATAGCAGGCAAGGCTGCCGCAAGGATGATATTTGAGCAGGAAAAAGTGAAGAGAGAATTTATTGTAACGCCGAGTGGGACAAGGGTCGAGGTTGATATTTCAGATGCGGATTTTGAAAAAAACAAGGCAAAATGCGCTGTTAAAAAAGACGCCGGCGATGATCCCGACTGTACCGACGGAATAATGATATATGCCGAGGTTTGTCTGAAAAAGGAAAAAGAGATAAATATTGACGGCGGAGTCGGGATAGGTCGTGTTACGAAAAAAGGTCTGTGGCAGAAGATAGGGCAGGCGGCTATCAACAAAGTGCCGATGATGATGATAAAAAGTGCGGTTGGGCAAATTTTTGATGAATATGGATATGGTTTCGGTGCCGATATTATTATAAGTGCACCTGAGGGAGAAGAGATCGCAAAGAAAACTTTCAATCCAAGACTCGGAATAAGGGGCGGAATATCTATACTCGGTACAAGCGGAATAGTCGAGCCAATGAGCAGTCAGGCGCTGATAGATACCATAAGGGCGGAGCTTAAAGTCAAGAGAGCAAATGAGGGTGAATATGTGATGATAGCTCCCGGAAATTACGGAGTTGAATTCATAAGGGAAAATTTTTCGGTAGAGCTTGATAATGCGGTAAAATGCAGCAATTTTATAGGTGAGGCTATAGACTTTGCGGCAGAGGAAAAATTCGGGGGAATGATACTGATAGGGCATATCGGAAAATTTGTTAAACTTGCAGGTGGAATAATGAATACACACAGCAGGAACGCCGATTCGAGAATGGAGATAATTGCTGCCAATACGGCTATGGTATGCGATGATGTAACAGTCATAAGAAAAATAATGGAGTGCCTGACAACAGATGAGGCAATAGAGATACTGAAAGAAAAAAATATATGCGATTCTGTGATGAAGAGGATAACGGAGAGAGCATTGTTTTATGTGAGAAACAGGGCAGGAGATGAAATTCGGACAGAGATGATAATTTTTTCAAATAAATTCGGTATGCTCGGGAAAAGTGACGGTGCGGAAAATTTTATGGAAAATATGAGGACGAAAAAATGAAGGTTTATTTGATCGGAACAGGTGTCGGAAATGAAAACAGTATGAGTATCGAGGCGGCAGAGATAATAAAAAAATGCAGTGTGGTTATCGGGGCGGAAAGAATGGTCGCACGATATAAAAACGAAAAAGAAGTTTTTGTTTCTTTTGATGCAGAAAAAATAAAAAATTATATTATTAACAAAAAAAACGGAGATGCGGCAATCTTGCTTTCGGGTGATGTGTCATTTTACAGCGGTGCAAAGAAAATAGGCGAAAAGCTGAAAGAATTTGAAAATGTCGAGGTGATACGAATAGCCGGAGTATCATCGCTGACTTATTTCTGTGCAAAACTCGGACTTTCGGCGGAGAATATAAAGGCTGTCAGTCTGCATGGGAGAAAATGCAATATCATAGGTCATATACGAAAGAACCGTTATGTATTTGCACTTCTTTCGGGAGAAAACGATCTGAAAGAGATATGCGGAAAATTGTGCTTGTATGGAATGGGCGATGTGGCAATAAATATCGGTGAGAGACTTTCTTATGACGATGAGAAAATATCGGCGGGAAGTGCTGTGGAATTCAGGGATATAAAGACGGACAAACTTTGTGTGATGATAGCCGAAAACAAAAATTATAATGATGAGTGCGGAGTATATATTGAGGACGGCGAATTTACAAGAGGGAATGTTCCGATGACAAAAGCGGCCGTGAGAGCAGTTAGTGTCGGGAAGATGAAAATAAAAAGAAATTCTGTTATTTTTGATATAGGTTCGGGAACGGGAACTGTTTCGGTGTGCTGTGCCCTTAGTGAAGTCGATTCCCTTGTTTATGCTATAGAAAAGAATAAAGATGCTGTTGAACTTACGAAAAAAAATAAAATAAAATTTGCGGCGGATAATATTGAGATAGTTGAGGGGAGCGCACCTGAAGTGTTTGATGAGCTGCCTGTGCCGGATTGTGCTTTTATAGGCGGAAGCGGCGGAAAATGCACTGCGATAATAAAAAAACTGAAAGAAATGAATCACGATATAAAAATAGTGATGAATGTGATATCTTTAAAGACGCTTGGCGAAGTAACGGAACTGGCGGAAAAAGAAAATTATGAGCTTGATATAATGCAGATACAAAGTTCGTTTTCAAAAAAAGTAGGAGAGCATTATCTGATGAACGGGGAAAATCCGATATATATTATTACGATAAAATAGTGCACTTCTATGCAGTTGCGGAAAAGTAAAGTTATAAGAAAGTAAGTGATAAGTTTGAAGATACCGAGAGTAATGATATGTGCACCGAAAAGCGGCGGAGGAAAGACTACGGCTGTATGTGCGATACTGAAGGGACTTGAAAAAAAGAAAATTAAGACGGCTGCCTGCAAGGTCGGTCCTGATTATATAGATCCGATGTTCCATGAAAAAATTCTTGGGGTAAAGTCTGTAAATATTGACGGATTTTTCTGCGATGAAGAAAAGGTGAAATACCTTTTTGCAAGGCATGTGAAAAATGCGGAGATAACCGTTATTGAGGGAGTCATGGGGTATTATGACGGAATGAGTATGAGTGATACAAAAGGGAGTTCCTACGATACGGCGAGAATGCTTAAAATACCGGTTATAGCGGTGATAGATGCAAGAGGTATGGCTATGACGGCAGCTGCCGTTGTGAAAGGATTGAAAGAGTTCAGAAGTGACAGCAGGATAAAGGCTGTGATACTTAATAACATATCGGAGAAAATATATTATCCGATGAAAGAATGTATTGAAAGAGAGACGGGAACGGAAGTTATAGGATATATACCGAAAAATGATGATTATGCGATAAAAAGCAGGCATCTCGGACTGATGACACCCGATGATGAAGAAGAGATAAAGAGAAAACTTGATATTTTAGGCGAATATGCGGTAAAGTGCATTGATATGGACAGGCTTATTGAAATTGCGAAGGCTGCCGATGATATTGAGTACAAAAAAAAGGCGGCAGAGAGACGATTTGAAAATATACGGATAGGTGTATCGTATGATAATGCTTTTTGTTTTTTATATCGGGATAATATAAGGCTGCTTGAAGATATGGGGGCGGAGATAGTTTATTTCAGTCCTGTACGGGATAAGAAGATCCCCGAAAATATCAACGGAATGATATTATGCGGAGGCTATCCCGAATTATACGCACAGCAGACGGAAGATAACGAGAGCATGAGAGAGAGTATAAAAAATGCGGCTGAAAACGGTATGCCTATACTTGCGGAATGTGGCGGATTTATGTATTTGCAGGAGAAAATTGAAGGCAGCGACGGGAAAAAATACAGGGCGGCAGGTGTGTTTAAGGGAGAAAGCGTGAAGAAAGAGAGGCTTGTGAGATTCGGTTATGCACTGCTTTCGGCAAGAGAGGATAATTATTTATTGAAAAAAGGTGAAATTATAAAAGCACATGAATTTCATTACTGGGACAGTACGGATAACGGAGATCTTTTTTATGCGGAAAAACCTGACGGCAAAATGAAATGGGAGTGTATGGTCGGATATAAAAATGTTATAGGAGGATATCCGCATATATATTATCATTCAAATATAAAGTTTGCGGAAAATTTCCTTAAAAAATGTG
>JAFUUG010000039.1 GCA_017483905.1 Bacillota bacterium | reverse complement strand
GAGAACTTAAATCTCGAATTCAAGGGTGGAATTCCCTTGCCGTGCAGAACCAATGTCGGAAAGGAGTGATCCTAAAGCGGTCTGTCAAACCGTAGACAGCACGAGAACTAATACTCCACTGTGCCATAAGTGACTGTAAACACCTATGGTATAAAGCGTGGTGAAGTCGTAACCTGATGTCCTAAGTCGAAAGATATGGAATATATGGTGCGGGTTTTCAAAGCCTATGGCTACTCGTTAGAGGAAGTTATGCAGCATCGTAAGAGTAGAATACCCGAAAGGGTGACGATTGAAGAAGAATATATTGCTGGTTTTTCGGTATATTCCCTGTCAAGTGCAATATTGGCAGGAAACACACAGTAACTGTGGTTCAAAGTGTGTTTATGCTTCACGGTGTAAGGTAACAGCCTAAAGGCTTTACAAAAGAATAGAGATTTAGGAACGTTTGAGAGCTTGTATTCGGAGCGTTACAGCGCAAAGAAGAATACAAGAAGTCAGCCGTGCCATAGTAGTCTGAGATTAGGAAAGCTAATCACACAACGCTGAAATGCTTTATGGCGAAGGGCACGAGTCAGTTCAATTTACAAATTTCACAAAACGAAAACACAAAACTCCCTGAAATAATGGGTGACGAACTGCGAGGTGATAGCCTTGTGCATATAAACGTCAGGTTTTCAAATGAAGCAGAATTAAAAGAACTGCTTGATTTTCTGTACGAAAAATCAAAGCAAGGGGTATCATTCACAGGACTGTTAGAAGCAGCTTCACACGAAGTGACGATTGTAACGGCTATTCATAATATCAAATCCAACAAAGGCAGTCAAACTGTCGGAGTAGATAAGATAAAAATGGATAGGTATCTTCAAATGCCAAAACAACAGTTGATTGAACTTGTACAAAAGACCATTTATCATTATCAGCCAAAACCTGCAAGGCGTGTGTATATTCAGAAAAGCAACGGGAAGTTAAGACCACTTGGCATACCGACCGTACTTGACCGAATAGTCCAGGAATGTATCCGAATTGTCATTGAGCCGATATGCGAAGCAAGATTTTATCCGCATAGTTATGGTTTTAGACCGTATCGGGCACAAAAGCACGCCATAAGAGATATTGTCAATATCCTTAACGCTTCCAGTAAATCTCCGGATCAACCTGTTTGGGCTTTGGAAGGAGATATAAAAGGGTGCTTCGATAATATAAACCACAGATTATTGCTGAAAAAGATATGGAAAATCGGAATACAAGACAAGCGGCTGATTAAAATCGTGCAGATGATGTTAAAAGCAGGGTATATTGAAGCTGGAGTGTATAAAAACGACGGACAAGGTACGCCGCAAGGCGGCATTCTGTCGCCATTGCTTGCAAACATTTGTCTGAATGATTTTGACTGGTATGTGGGCAGAAAGTATTACAATCCGCACAGACAATGCAAGCACAAATGCAATGATGTAAGGCGAATGAAGTGGGCAGGTGCAACACCTAAATACAACATTCGATTTGCAGATGATTGGGTGGTATTAACATCAACAAAGCAAGAAGCAGAACGGCTAAAACGAGAATTTGTAAAGTATTTCAGATATAAAATGAAGTTGGAACTGTCTGACGAAAAGACGAAGATAACGGATTTGCGAGAGACAGGAATACACTTTCTCGGCTTTATTGTTAAGGCTGAACCACCGAGAAATGCAAGCAATAAAGAACATTTAGTCGGGAAGCCCTATCCTGATATGGAGCGATTGACAGCCAAAATCAAGAAGTTGTGTGAAGATATTCGTTATCTTCACAGGTGTTCAACAGAAAGCAAACAAGCGGCACAAATTGAATATATCAATTCTGTGATTATGGGTATTGCTGAATACCTTAAAACTTCAATCGGCGGACACGCCTTACACACTATCGACAGGAGAGTAAACAACTGTGCGCTCTCTGTATGGAAAAGAAAGTTCCCCGATAGATATAACGAATGGCAAGTACCGTTGAACACGCTGTCAAACCTTCCTCATAGACATAAGGATTACAAAAGCAAAACCTTTGCTATACCGATTGAGGATAAATGGATAGGAATTACTTTGGCGTTTATTACGCATATCCAATATGAGCAAAAGCCCTTTAATCAGAAAATGACACCATACACGGCAGAGGGCAGAAAACTCTATGTAAATTATCGGAACAAGCATAAGCCTTTACCGCAAAACAGACCGTCAATCAATACTCCATTAGAGATTGAATTGTCGGTATATTCTAAGGGCAAGTATAATTTCGAGTACTTTATGAATAGAGAATATGCTTTCAACCGTGATAAGGGTCAATGCAAATGTTGTAAGCAAAGTCTGTTCGGCAACCCATACAAGAGGTGTCATCACGTTGATAATAAATTGCCGATTGACAAAATCAATAAGGTAATCAATCTTGTGTGGGTATGTGAAAAATGCCATCGAATGATACACAACAGTCCGATACCGCCAAATACTGATGGTAAAGTAATCAGGAAAATCGAAAAATACAGACATAAACTAAAGTGATATTTGTAAGCAGAATATGTACCGCGAGGGCATATCTCTGTTGAACCCCGATGGAGGGTAGTAAGTTGAATTGATGGAACGCCGTGTGCGAGGAAACTTGCATGCACGGTGTGAGGCGGGGGAAAAGGTGGAAAGCAGCGTTGACGCGCCGCTCAGACCTTACCTATCGCCATTTGCCGCATTTTCCAAAATGCGAAACGTCGGCGGGATCAGTCAGACCGAAGCACAGAAAAGCAGCGATTTGTATATGAAGTGCAGATACCTTGATGAACTGACCGGCGGGAAAGGCGTTGTTTTTGCCACAGGTACGCCGATTTCAAACAGCATGGTCGAGATGTATACCATGCAGAAGTACCTGCAGTATGACACCCTCAAACGAAATGAACTGCTGCACTTCGACGCCTGGGCATCGACCTTCGGACAGACGGTCACAGCGATTGAGCTTTCCCCCGAAGGCAGCGGCTACCGGGCAAAGACCCGTTTCGCCAAGTTCTATAACCTGCCAGAACTCATGGCGATGTTCAAAGAGGTGGCGGACATTCAGACAGCGGATAT
>JAFUUG010000496.1 GCA_017483905.1 Bacillota bacterium | reverse complement strand
ATAACACAAGCATTGAAGTTGTTTTAGATATAGATGAAGCTGATTTATCCCTTGCGAGAAAACTATACGGCAAGCATAAATATAATGAACACGCATTAAGAGAATATGAAACTAAAGTAATGGTACATAGCACACCTAAAGAAAATGTAGAAAGTATATTAACTTCAAGGAAACTAATATCTTGGAATATATTGAAATCGGAAAAGCCCGATTGGGAAGAACAGCCGATAGGTGCTTTGCTTGGCGATATTGATGATTTTTCAAACTATGTTATGCTTTCAGGTGTTTCTCAAAACAATGAAATTATTACTGCTTCAAAAACAAACGGCATTATCGATACAGACATTAATCAATCGTATATTGCAGGTGCGAGGTTTTATCTAAACGCTAAAGCTCTTGCCGAAAACGGTCTATTGCTCCGTGACGGTGCACACATCAAAGTCAGAAATTTTATTGATTTAGATAAATATCTCATCTGGTATTGTACGCCTGATATATTAGGTATTGATGAACAAACAACACCAAAAGCGTTTTTTGAATTGTCAAATGAGAGATTTTTAAACTTATTTAACTAACAGGAGTATATATGTCGTTTATAAATATTTCAGGCAAAAATATTTATTATGAAAGCTACGGAGAAAATAACACGCCCGTCCTCGTGTATCTGCACGGAGGACCGGGCGCAAGTTGCTTGGATTTTACCAATACAGCAAAAGCGTTAGGCAAACATATAAAGATAGTTTCATTTGATCAATATGGCGTGTTACGTTCAGAACAAATCAGCGGTAACGAGTCATATACGATGGACATTCAAGCGGATATGATTGATGAAATGCGTCGCAAGCTAAATATTGAAAGTTGGAGCGTTCTCGGTCATTCCTACGGCGGGGCACTGACAGTTTTATATGCTGACAAATATCCCGACACTGTCAATCAAATCGTATTAGAAAGTCTGTGTATGGATTTCACTGATTCGGCAAAGTCGATAGCAGCTTATTTATCAAGTCATATTCATAATCTCGGTAATAAATCTGCAATCAGCTTGTGTGAGAAAATACAGAACAGTGATTATCAAAACAGTGATGTAGTTATAGATATTCTAAATCTGCTGGATTATGTCAAGGATATGAAATTGCGGAACTACCTGCATAGTATTTCTTTCGATGATTATATGTCTCATTTTTCAACTGACGGTATTACAGATGAAATGTGGGCAAAAACAGAAAGCCACCTTTTGAAACTGATTGAGGATAGAAATTCAGTCAGAAATTACTTGCCTGTTCTAAAGGAGCTTAATAAACCTACCCTGCTTTTGAGAGGAAAATACGATCCTGCTTGCAGCGAAAATCAGGTCAATTACATTAACGATTTACCTAATGCAACTATTGTTGAGTTTGAGAACAGCGGACATTTTCCGAGGATAGAGGAACAGGAAAAGTATGTTAAAATGGTATTAAGGTTTATAAATGGTTATCTGTAAATATAAAGAGGCAAGCTAATGAATATATCTAACAACATCATAAAGAGTATGTTTCAAAACGTGTATTTTATCACCGGAACAGCGTATGCAGGTAAATCAACTGCCGTAAAACTATTGGCTGAAAGATTTGACGGTATATGCTGTGGCGAGAATTATCACGATATTTTTATGAAGCATATTGATAAAAACCACCAACCGAATCTTTCGTATTTCGATACGATGAAGGATTGGCAGGAGTTCATCAGTCGTACCCCTGATGAATATGCCGCTTGGATAGACGGCTGTTCCAAAGAAGCGGAGAGCTTGGAAATTATCAGACTGTTTCAGTTGATCTCCGAAGATAAGAAAATCTTTGTAGATACGAATATCTCTTTGGAAACATTGCGAGAGATTTCCGATTATCAGCATATTGCTGTAATGCTTTGTCCGCAAAGTATGTCTGTCGATAGATTTTTCGACAGAAGCGATCCTGAAAAGCAGTTTATTCTCGACCAAATCAATCAAGCGGATAATCCTGAGAAGGCAATGCTAAATTACCGCAAATGCCTTGAAAAAATCAACTCAAAAGAGGTTTATCAAAGATATGCTGACTGCGGATTTTATACGATTATTAGAGATGATAACAGTACGATTGAAAATACAATCATACAGTTAGCAAATCATTTCAGACTGTGAAATAATTATTTTTCAGAGCGGAGGTGCAGTATGTCCGTTAAGCGTGTTGCAGCGTCTTTCTAATAATTATTTGATTTTAGGAGGACGCTATTTTGAAAATAAAGGACTTAATCATTTTAACCGATATGTACGGTTGCCCGAACAGGTGCAAGCACTGCTGGCTCGGTCATATGCCGAACAGAAAAATGCCGGTCAACAGCGATATACTGATTGTCGAATACTTTAAACCGTATTTTCGCTCCGTTACCTTTTACAGTTGGGTGCGTGAGCCTGATTATTGCGATAACTACGCCGAAAGGTGGCAAAGGGATAATGAAATCTCATTTAACGCTAAACCGCAGCGTTTTGAATTGGCGAGCTTTTGGCGGTTAGTGCGTGATGAAAACTATGTCCGTTTTCTGAAAACCGTCGGTGTAAACAAAGTTCAGCTAACCTTTTTCGGGACGGAAGAAATGACGGATTGGTATGTCGGCAGAAATGGTGCTTATCAGGAATTGCTCCAAGCAACAGAGCTTTTGATAGATAACCAAATCACTCCACGCTGGCAAGTCTTTATCAGTACCAAAAACGCAACTGATATTATCAATTTGTTAGCCAAAAGCAGGGAATTAAAACTGTCAGAGCGCTGTAAAGCATTTGAAGATGAGTTTTCCTTTTTCATACACTCCGGATCCTGCGATGGCGAAAACAGAAAGCTCTATCCTTTACGAATCAACAAAGAGGATATGCCTGTTGAGTTGATTCCGTATTATATGAACTTCTCGGAAACGAAAACCGAAGCTGAATTGTGTGAGATGTTAGCCAATGATAACACTTGCTTTGCATATCATAACAAAAGCGAAATCACTTTGAATATTGCTAATAATTTTGATGTGTATTTCAATTTTACCCATATGCGCCCGGAATGGAAAATCGGCAACATCTTAACCGATAAAAGCAGCGAGCTTGTCCGCCGAATCAAAAACGAGGACATTCCTGCCCTTAAAGTTGCGAGAAATACTCCCGTCAGTAAATTGGTAAAACAATTCGGCAATCAAAAATCACATAAGATTTTTGATTGTGTTGACGATTATAAGGCGTATTTGTTAAATCGAATGGTTAAAACAAAACTATCTTTGGGATAATATCGTATTGAGCTATCGTAGTTAAAATACTGCGATAGCTCGCTATTTTATAAAATTAAAGATATCGGTGAAGACATTCCTTGTTATTATATCTCGCATAAGAAATCGAAATCTATTATTTCTAAATGTAAACTAATTTGTCGATGCACTTCAAAAATTAAGCACAAAAATCAATTCTAGTTTTCAAAAATTATTTATTGCTATTTCACGTTTGAATATAAGATATTTACAAAATTGTATGTGATTTTTTGTTAGCTTTTCACAACAAACAATTATGTTTTTCTATTAATAAAAGCATTCCATTTTTTTAATTTTAGTGTTAAAATATACAGTATTATAGAAAAAGTAAAATTTTTCATTCAACGTATACACAAATTACAACAGAGGAAAAACTATGCGCAATAATAAATCAAAAGAAATTATAGAGTTATGGAAATATCAAGAGTTTTTTTCACAGCAGCCCTTGAACAAAATCAAGGAACCATCAAAACAGTCGGGTAAGTATGAAAAAATACACGTCCGCTGGAATAACAACGAGACGCTGCAATCAATCATTGAACAGATAAAGATTAAAAGTCAAAAAAAACTATATGACAATATCGTTGTCAATATCGGCTCCGTACGCAGAAGCGTTTGCACCGAGGCGTTTACAGCGGCTATCGGCAAAGAAAACAACGAAACGGTTGAAGAGGATACAACCGTTATAGCACCGGCTGCCATTGTTCTAAACAATCAAGGTAAGTATATCCCGGGTGAAATTCATCTATCGCCGATATTCTGGGCTGTAAATAATCTTGCAAACAATAGGAATAACATTGATTCAGCCTTTAAACAGGCGAAGAAAAAAATCGACGAGGAATTAATCAAGCTGTTTGGCAGTGCTGTGGAAGCCGAATCCGGCGACAGTGACGAAGAAGCGGAATCGAACAGCGATACTGAAAAAGAAAAGGTCTCAGAGTATTTTATAAGCTCTGAGGCAGTCAGT
>JAFUUG010000038.1 GCA_017483905.1 Bacillota bacterium | reverse complement strand
TCCGACCACAAAAAATCTGAAATATAAGTGCGCAAATATCATTTTTTATCGCCGCCCTTTTCCGTAATACTTTTCACCGCAATACCCACAAATGCCGCCAATACAACAAAAAGCACAGTTGACACATCAAGGAAAAGCGCACATATAAGCACAGTAATAAATATAACCAGTGTTATCTTATCAACTACCGCACTTTTCATCATTTTAGCCACCGCATTGAATATCATCACACATACACATATCCTTATCCCCGTCAACGCATACTGTACAGCTTCATATTCAAGGAAATTCTGTATAAAAAGAGCGATTATCGTAATTATCACGACCGACGGCGTTACTACCGCTAAAGTTGTCGTTATCCCACCGATTATCCCCTTGTTCCTGTATCCTATAAAAGTTGCGGTATTCACAGCTATAACTCCGGGAGTACATTGCCCTATCGCAAAATAATCAAGCAGTTCTTGCGAAGTTGCCCACTTATGTTTTTCCACTATCTCTCTTTCAAGTATCGGCAGCATAGCATACCCACCGCCGAATGTAACAGCCCCTATCTTGGCAAATGTCAGAAACATTTCAAGCATAATATTCATAATAACATTACCTCTTATTTATAATAAAAAAGCAGGGAAATCCCTGCGATTTTACTTTTTATTACTTTCTGCCGTATTTTTTGTTGAATTTATCAACACGTCCGCCGGCATCTACAAGCATTTTCTGGCTGCCTGTATAGAATGGATGACATTTTGAGCAAACTTCCACTCTTATAGACTCTTTTGTAGAACCTGCAACAAATTCATTACCACAGTTGCACTTGATAGTTGCCTGATGGTATTCCGGATGTATACCTTCCTTCATTATTAACACCTCTTTCATAGTATCGAGATACATTTTGGCATCTCTTCCTGCATTTGTAACAAAACACATTTATTATATCACAAACAAAACATCTTCGCAATATATTTTTTAGATTTTTTCTTTTTTGTTAATTATTACTCATTTCCGCTGTCAATTTTCTTTATCACTTGAACAAATTCATCATTATCCTTTGTTTTAAGCATAAGATCGGTTATCTGCTCCATAGTTTCCTGATTGTTTATATTTCCCACCAGCCTTTTCCTTATCACATAGGTTGCATCGAGTTCGTCTTTTGTCATTATCAGATCTTCTCTTCTTGTGCCGGATTTTGCAATATCTATTGCAGGGAATATTCTCTTTTCGGATAACTTTCTGTCAAGCACAAGCTCCATATTGCCCGTTCCTTTGAATTCTTCAAATATGACATCGTCCATCTTGCTTCCCGTTTCCACAAGTGCCGTTGCAAGTATCGTAAGGCTTCCGCCCTCTTCTATATTTCTTGCCGCTCCGAAAAACTTTTTCGGCATATAGAGTGCAGCAGGGTCAAGACCGCCGGAGAGAGTTCTTCCGCTTGGCGGTATCGTAAGATTGTACGCCCTTGAAAGTCTTGTTATGCTGTCAAGAAGTATCACAAGATCCTTTCCCTGTTCAACCAATCTCTTTGCCCTTTCAAGTACCATTTCCGCAACTTTTTTATGATGCTCCGGCAGTTCGTCAAACGTGGAGTAAATGACCTCCACATTTTTTCCCTCTATCGACCTTTGCATATCCGTAACTTCTTCGGGTCTTTCATCTATCAGCAGTACGATAAGATGCACATCCTCGTATTTTTTGATTATAGCATTTGCGATCTTTTTAAGAAGTACCGTTTTTCCGGCTTTAGGCTGTGCAACTATCATTCCTCGCTGTCCTTTTCCGATAGGTGCCGCTATATCGATTATTCTTGTTGAAAATTCATTCCTTGCAGTTTCAAGCCTTATCCTCTCTGTCGGAAATATAGGTGTCAGATCCTCGAAATTCGGTCTTTTCGATGCCATATTCGGATTATCTCCGTTGACGCTCTTTACAAAAAGCATAGCACCGAATTTTTCTCCCTCTTTCGGAAGCCTTATCGTACCTACGATGCTGTCACCCGTTTTAAGATTAAATCGTCTTATCTGCGATGGTGATACATAAATATCTCCGTTTCCGGGAAGATAATTATTTATTCTAAGAAATCCGTACCCGTCAGCCATTACCTCGAGTATACCCTCGCCTGTGACACCGTTGTTCATCTCTTCCTGCAAAGAGAGCTGGACTTTTTTTCCATCATTCTGATTTTCTCTGCAATTTTCCGCCATTGGATCATTTTCATGTTCCCCGCTGATATTTTCTTCTTTAGATGAGCTTTCTGCAATATCATTGTTTTTTTCTTCTGTACATATTTTTTCTGTATTTATTTCTTCTTTTTTTCCGGAATCATATTTTTCAAGCAACTCAATAAGTTCCGACTTCCTGTACGCAGATATCCCCTTGATATTTCTGCTTTTTGCTATCTCCTTTATTTCATTGAGATTCATTTCACCGTAATTCATTTTTTCCTCCTGTATCATCAATATTCGGGAATTGGTATTCTTATCACAGTACCGATACTGAGTGGTTCATCCGGCGACATACCGTTATATTCGGCGATTTGAAGATAATAATTCTGAGTTCCGTATAATTTTTCACTTATCTTCGCAAAGTTATCATTTTCCTGTACAACGTATGTATCAGGGATTATCGGATCTGATGATACATTCTCATTTTCGCCGCCGGCATTGTTCTGTTGTTCATTATCATCTTTTTTGTTTTCCTTGTCTTCGGAAGTCTGCATCTCGCCTATCTGTTTTTTAAGTTTTTCGTTTTCTAACTTTAAATTTTCATTTTCTTTTTTCAATTTTTCATCAGACTGACTTATAGCAGGCTTGACTTCCGTATCCACTGCATTATTCTCACTGCCGGTACTTATCTTTGCCGCTGTCAGCTGCTGCTGTGCCTGTGCAAGTTCCTTTTTTGTATTGTTCAGGCTCACTGCAAAAACTGTAAGCACGATCAGAAAAAGTGCTGCCATAGCTACCATAATAAATCTGGTCGTCATATTTCCGTCTTTGCTTTCCGTCTGCTCATAGTCATCTGCAAATCCGTCGTCTGTATCTTCTTTTTCCGAAATATCCTCTTCTTTTTCTGTTTCCTCGGTATTTTCTTCAATTTCTTCCGATGCTTTTCGTCCTCTCGATCGTCTTCTGCTGTAAATATTTGCATCATCATAATCTATGCCGCTTTCCTGTTCATCATCATCTTCTTCCGATACAGGCGGCTCTTCCTCATCTTCATCGTCTATTCCCGCCAAAAGTTCCTCTACTACCTTTTTCGTTGTTTTTTCATTATAATAATCAAGTGTATCTTCAAGCTTTTTGTTTTTCTTACCCGTTTTTTTGTTTTTAGCCATTTTTACTCTTTCCCCTTTCATTTTCGTATAAAAATTTATACCTTAAAAATTTGAAAAAAATTTGTAATTTCTTCCGAAAATATACATAGCAAATAACATTTTTTATGTCATTTATTTTAAATACAAAAATATGTACCCTTTTAATTTTATAATCATAATTATAAAATGTCAACTGTTTTAAAAAAAACAAACGAATTTTATTAAAAATTTAAAATTTCGGCAATTTTTTTATCATAATACATCAATCTCCTCTTTACTTTTTATTGATTTTTATTTATACTATATATGATAGGGTATAGTTTTTATTTATTAAGTAGGTGATTAAATGAGAATTGAAAAGATCAACGAAAATCAGATAAAGTTTTTCCTGACTAAAACAGATCTTCTTGAAAGGAATCTGGATTTGATCGAACTTGCCAAAGGAACAGAAAAAGCTCAGGAACTTTTCCGTGATATAATGGAAAAAGCTATGGAGGTATGCGGTTTTAATGCCGAGAATGTTCATCTTATGGTCGAAGCCATGTCTGTATCGACCGATAGTATTATAATCATCGTATCAAAAGTAGCAAACGACGATGATGCCGATAAAAATATCAAACTCGAGCCACCGTCACAGAATGAACGCAAGTATCTTGCTCATGATATTATAGACGATCATACCGAAGTTTCGGAAAATTCCGATATTCTTATATATTCTTTCAGCTGCCTTGATGACGTATCCGGAGCATCTCTTGCTGTTTCCGATATATTCGGCGGTGAAAGCTCCCTCTATAAACTTGACGGAAAATATCTTCTCATTCTTGATTCAAAACAGAATGATATTCTTTCATTAGATTCTGTCAGCTCTGTTCTTTCCGAATACGGTTCAAAACAAATATCAAGTTCTGTTTCAAAATATCATATAATGGAATTTGCCGAATCCATTATCAAGCATAATGCCATAGGTATTATGTCTGAACTTTAAGTGAACACGCAGATAATACATTATTGCGATTTTCGTTTCAAGTAAAAAAGCGTTGTTTGCAGGCACACAAGCAAGACTGCCGATCGGAGAAAAAAGTTTTTCGCCAATCGGCAGTCCATACTTAGAACAGCCATATCTTTTTAAGTTGCTCCTCTGCCTCCTTATCCCCTTTATCGGCAGCCTCTCTGAATAGCTGCTTTGCTCTCTTTCTGTTTCTTTTTGTGCCTCTCCCTTTTTTATACATAAATGCAAGCATTTTTGTTCCTCTGAGCGACCCAAGACCATATGCCGTCTTCAGTGCATCGTATGCCCTTTCATAGTCTTTCTTCACATTTATGTATATATCCGCAAGTTCGCACATAGCCTCCGCCGAGCCTCTTTCTGCCGCCTCCCTGTACCATTTTGCGGCCTCATCGGTGTTCTTCTCATCATTATATATTTTCCCAAGCAGAGCAGCTATCTCATATTCTCTGTACAGTCTGCCCGTACTGCATTCATATACACCTCTCAGACTCTTTATAAGCAGTTGATCCATACTGTTATTTCTTATATCGGCATAACTGTATGCTTTTACATATTCTTCCGTTATCGCTGCCCTGATTTTAAGTGTTTCGGCACTTCCCATGCTTTGCTCGGCTTCATTTATCATGTTTTCTCTTGTATATCTCTCGTTGAATCCGGCGATATACTCATCATAGTCAGTTATCCTTATACCCTTTTCAAAATACATCTTTCCTATCTTGCACAGCAGCTCCCTCTTGCATAATCCCATAAGAAAAGCCATCATGTAACATTCAAGAGCTTTCTGTGGGCATCCCGACCATGATATAAGCGTTTTTCCCGCTTCTGCCGAATTATTGTAATATAATTCACCCATTTTTGCATATATATCCGTAAGTTCGGCATATCTCCTGAAATTTCCGAACGGCACTTCCTTTTCCCTCAGCAGATTTACAGCCTTATCAAGATGACTTATTATTTCATATCTTTTTTCCGTATTCTGATATATTTTCACCAGATCAAGACTTGCATACAGGTCATTGTTTGACAATGCCCTTTCATACCATTCAATAGCGGCATCCCTGTTTTTCAATGCCCCCATTCCGTTTTCGTATGCCTCTGCAACTCTTCTCTGTGCCTCCGCATCGTTTTGCACAGCTGCTTTGAGCATCCATTTAAAATACTCCGAATAGTTCGGAAATCCGTTATTTTTATTTATCATTAAATACGCATATTTCTTCTGTGCGGCAGCAAGTCCCTTTTCGGCAGCTTCTTTCAGCAGTTCCTTACCCTTTGCGGTATCTTTCATTGATAATATATCACTCAGATAAAATTCCGCAAGCATATACAAAGAATATTCATCATTTCGGTCAGCCGCTTCTTTGAAATACTTGTATGCCTTATCGTAAGATATTTCCACACCACGCCCGTAAAAATACATATCTCCCAGTTCCCTGCAAGCTTGTATGTTTCCCGAGTCGGCTGCGACAGTATACCACTTTGCGGCTCTCTTACGATCTCTTCCTATTCCCTCGCCTTTACAATACATATGAGCCACCCTGTATGCCGCATCTGTACTTCCCATATTTGCAGCTTCAAGAAATAAGTCAAATGATTTTATAAGATCTTTTTTTACACTTAT
>JAFUUG010000495.1 GCA_017483905.1 Bacillota bacterium | reverse complement strand
GGATATTTCTTTGTCCACGCAGAGCCACTTATAGTATCACCTATATGAAATAATAATTTGGCTTGCTGCTTTTCCGATATAGCTACAGAAAACTCTTTTTCGACATCTTCTGCAACACCCTTTATAAAGATATTATATCCCGTAGTGCTGTGGTTGCGGTTATCCATCTTATATCTCCACACATTAGAACGTGGCTGAACAGATAATATAATACCGCTGAATTTAATTTTCACTTGATTTATCATATCTATACTCACACCTTTTTTATATTTTTAGTCGTATATATACAAATCTTAAAAGCATTCAATTACACAAAAACTTTCAAAAACATATCTCAAAATTAGGCTGTAATTTGTGTAGCATTATTTTTTATATTTTCGATAACTTGCATAATTGCTGCCCTTGTCTTTGGCTCAAACATTTTTATAAAGCTGTACGGCTTATCAAACGGTGGTTTCATAAGTATTTTTACATCCTCAATATAGCCATTATTTTCGATATGATTTATAATTTTTAATATAAATTCTATCTGTTTTTGATTAAGAGAATTATCATTTATAAATGTTGAAAACGCCTCCATAGCACTATCATGATCAAGTTTTGCTATTTTGCGGACGAGCAGTCCAAAAGGTGTGTCACCATATTCACGTTTATAATCTTCGCTGTTGCCAAGTTCATTTGTCAATATTCTTTCAAGTTCTGCATAATCGCTTTTTGATAAAGGAAGATTATGATTTAATTTATAAATCACGGCATCATTTTTATGCTCCTCTATATAGCGATTCACTTTTTTACGATAATCTTCGAAATCGTAAGCCGCTTCGAGTATCTCACCTTCTTTTGATTCAAGTACGGGATCTTGCAGTTTTGTAAATATCTTTGGTACTTTTTTTAGATCTTCGGTAAGAAATTGCATAAGTTCCCTGAGTTCTTCTCTTACCTTTTCAAGAATTATTATGTCGGCACTTTCCCAAAATTCATCTGTCTGAATATCTTTGATAATATCCGCTTTTTGTTTAATTTGCGGTATTGTAAATTTTTTTTCAAGCAATTGTGCTGTTTTGAAAAGCTGATTTCTATAATATTTTAATTTTGGCAATTTCTCTATATCTGCAATAATCAGACTATACATAAAGTTATCGAATCTTTTTGCAAATTCATCTGTATCCGCGCTCGTAACAAGCGGTGCGATATATTTTGTAAGCTCATATTTATCCGTTTCGGCTAATGACTTGAAGCTTTCGATTTTTTTGTATTTTTCAACATATTCTTTCTTTGCTCTCACAGATACCAGATCATAGGAAAGAGCAATTACACCTTTATGACACACATCTACTAATTTTTTTCTTAAATTCTGATATTCTTCTTCGGAAAAAGCACTTTCTTCAAGAGCTGATATAAGATGCACCTGTTTACAGAATATACTTTCTGTCAATGTTTTTGTTTCTTTTGTTTCGTAACCGTTGAGGTTCTCTCTGAAGTATTCAAAATTACCGCAGTAATCAAATATCAAAAAGCGTTCCTTATCGGTATATTCTCCGCTTATCTGATCCATACAAGACAGATTTTTGCAAAGCCTTGTGCCTCTGCCTATCATCTGCCAGAATTTCGTTTTTGAACGAACTTTTTTGAAAAATACAAGATTCACACATTCAGGCACATCTATACCCGTATCCATCATATCCACCGAAACGGCTATAACAGGCATTTTATCAGGCACTTTAAAATCATCTATTATCGTCTGTGCATAGCTGTCCTCACAGGTAACACGCTGTGCAAAAT
>JAFUUG010000494.1 GCA_017483905.1 Bacillota bacterium | reverse complement strand
GATGAGATCCTCATATTTTGTTGTCAGACTGAGTACAAGATAAATGTCATTGCTTTCTATCTCTTTTATCAGAGCTTTCAGTTCATCAAAGTTGTCTTTGTTCTTATGCGATCTTCCCGCCGTATCTATGAATATCATATCATGTATCATCTTCATGTTATCGTAGGTTTCTTTAAAATCTTCCGGCGAATATACGACACCGACATCACAGCCAAGTATCTCCGCATAAGTTTTCAATTGTTCAACGGCAGCTATCCTGTAAGTATCACAAGTAATAAATCCGACATCAGCACCCTCGTTTATAATAAAGAGCGATGAAAGTTTGGCGATAGTCGTTGTTTTCCCTACTCCCGTAGGCCCCAAAAAAACAACATTTTTTGCAAATTTGTCTTCATCGTTGAGTTTAAGTTCTTCACTCTTTCCGATTATCTTTACTATCTTATTATAAACCATTTTTACGACAATGTTAATATCTAAATTTTCAATATTCGACCTTTTTTCACATTCATCTGTAATTTTATCTATAATTTTCTGCGAAACACCCTGACTTTGCAGGTTTTCTGCTATTATCTGCAAAGTATCGTTTTTATATTTCTTTTCTCTCTTTTCGTTTTTTTCGGCGATTTTATTCACAGCCGCCTCAAGTTTAGTTTCTGTTTGAAAAAGCTTTTCTTCGAGTTTCTTTACCTTTTCCATTTCAGCCTTGAGTCTTTCGTCTATTTCTTCCTCTTTCTTCGTATCTTCGGTATTTTTTTCAATTACCTCTTTTTCCTCAAAAGCAGCCGTGACCTCAACATGAGGCTTCCTGAAAGCGGCAAATAACCCTCTCGGCTTTATTTTCTTTATATTCAGTATTACAGCATCTTCACCAAGTTCATCACGAACTTGTTCCATTGCCTCAATTTCAGTCGAAGCCTCATATTTTTTCAGTTTCATCAAATACCCACCATTCCGATAGATTGTATTTCAGCACTCGGTTCTATCTCATTGTAGGATAATACAACAAGATCGGGTGCTATCTGTTCAACAAGCCTTTTGAAATATGTCCTCACAACAGGTGACGTCAGTATTATCGGCTGTAGACCAACCGACGTAAGTTTAGACATTTCCTTATTAAGACTGTTGAATATTTTCTGTGTTTTATCCTGATCGAGTGCAAGGTAAGATCCCTGCTCCGTCTGCTGAACAGATGCCATAATTTCCTGTTCAAGTTCAGGATCGAGCGTAATGACTTTATTTGCATCTCCCACAAAGAATCTCTGCGAAATACTTCTTCTCAGTGCCTGCCTTACATATTCCGTAAGCATATCGCTGTCCCTTGTGACCTGTGAATAATCAGCCAATGTTTCAAGTATCGTCACAAGATCCCTTATAGATATACCCTCATGCAAAAGATTTGCAAGCACTTTCTGTATCTCACCGACTGTAATGTGTTTTGAATTTATTTCTTCAACAAGTACGGAATTTGATTCCTTCACATTGTCAATAAGTGTCTGAACATCTTGTCTGCTAAGCAGTTCATGCAGATTATTTCTTATTACCTCCGTCAGATGCGTTGCTATTATAGCAGGAGGATCAACTACAGTATATCCGAGAGCCTCCGCTCTTTCTCTCTGTGATTCGCTTATCCACAGAGCAGGAAGCCCGAGATAAGGCTCCACCGTATCTATACCGTCTATTTCTTCTTCAACATATCCCGGATTCATTGCCATATAGTGATCGAATAATATCTCACCGCCGGCAACATCTACACCCTTTATCAATATCCTGTACTGATTCGGACTTAATTTTATATCGTCACGAAGTCGTATTACAGGTACTACTGCACCAAGCTCAAGTGCTATCTGTCTTCTTATCATGACCACTCTGTCAAGAAGATCACCGCCCTGAGTACTGTCCACAAGCGGAATAAGACCATATCCGAATATAAGAAGTATCGGATCTACATTCAATAAAGATATAACATTCTCAGGTTTTCTTATTTCCTCAACATCTTCATCATCTGTAGTTATCTCTTCTCTGAATTCAGCCATTTTCTGTGATCTTTCAAGCATTCTTGCACAGAAGAGAAGAACAACGCCAAACGGTACAAAGAAATATATCGGCAGCGGAGTAAAAAGTCCGAGGAATATCATAACACCGCCCGATATATACAAAGTCAAAGGAATACTGAATAACTGTTTTGCCACTTGACTCGATATATTCGCCTCATCAGTCGCCTTTGTAACGAGTATACCTGTTGCCACCGATATAAGCAGTGCAGGTATCTGACCTACAAGACCGTCACCTATGGTCATCAGTGTAAAAAGCTGGATCGCTTCTGCAAAAGGAAGTGCAGTACCCGTTGCAATACCTGTCATACCGAGAGTTGTACCGCCTAAGAAGTTTATAAATGTTACAATAATACCTGCGACCGCATCTCCCTTAACGAACTTTGAAGCACCGTCCATAGAACCGAAGAAAGCAGCCTCATCAGATATTTCCTTTCGTCTTGCCTTAGCCTCTTCCTCACTTATAAGACCGGTATTAAGGTCGGCATCTATAGCCATCTGTTTACCGGGCATAGCATCGAGAGTAAATCTCGCCGTAACTTCGGCAACACGATCCGAACCTTTTGTTATAACCATAAAATTTATAATTACTATTATTGCAAATATTATAACACCGACTATCATATTACCTCCGGCAACGAAATTACCGAAAGTATTTACGACTTCACCGGCATATCCACCGCTTAATATAAGTCGGGTAGAACATATATTAAGTGCAAGTCTGAATAACGTCGTAACAAGCAATAATGTAGGGAATAAGCTCATTTCAAGCGACTTCTTTGAATATATCGCATCCATAAGTATTATAAGCGATAAGAATATATTGATCATAAACAAAAAGTCAAGTACGGCTGCAGGCGGTGGAACCATAATTATCAGTATGATACCGACTATGAATACACCTAAAGCCATTTCACGAAATCTCATAGCTTTACTCCTTTTACATAATACATTATATTATGTGTCTTAGCTTATATACAAACGCAAGAACATCTGCTACTGCCTGATAAAGTTCGGGAGGTATCTCTTTGCCCACATCAACAGTATTGTATAATGCTCTTGCAAGCGGTCTGTTTTCAACTATCTCACCATTGTTTTCGGCAGCTACTTTCTTTATTCTTCTCGCCAGATGATCCACACCCTTGGCAAGTACTATCGGTGCCCCTTTGCTGCCTATCTCATATTTTATCGCTACCGCATAATGCGTAGGATTTGTTATAATAACATCAGCCTGCGGAACAGACTGCATCATACGTCTCATTGATGCCTCCATCATTTTGGAGCGTATTTTACTCTTTATTTCGGGATTACCTTCTGTCTGCTTAGCTTCATCTTTTACTTCCTGCTTCGTCATCTTTAATTTCTTTGTATGACTGTATTTTTGATACGCATAATCTACTATACCTATCACTATAAAGAAAATTCCCAGTTTAATGCCAAGCGAAGTACACAAATTTCCTATATATATTATCCCCGAAGGAACTCCCATCAGAAGCAAAGTCTGTATCTGATTTACTTCATCTTTCAGATTTGAGTATATCACCATAAATATTACCGCTATCTTAGCCAATGATTTTATCAATTCAGCAATAGCATTCATAGAAAAGATCCGTTTAAATCCCGACACGGGATTAAATTTATCAAATTTAGGCATCAACGGTTTCGTTGTAATTTTCCATTTTACCTGCCAGAGATTAAGCACAAAACCCACAAGCATCGTTACAATAAATACAGGTGCAAGCATTATCAGCATTCTTGTTCCAAGAAATATCGTCATCTCTGTCATATATTCATTTGTAAATATATCATCTGTTTCACCTGTCAATGTAAAAAAATGATTCATGACAGCCATACAGTTTTCCGCAAGAAACTCACCGAAAGCATTCAATATTATAAAAACAGATATAAGTGAAAATGCCGTTACAAGATCTTTACTGACAGCCACCTGTCCTTCATCACGGGCTTTACTGCGTCTTTGTTCGGTAGGCTGCTCGGTTTTTTCAAAGTAATGAAGATCTAATTTAAGAAAAGAGTTTCTTTTTTTAATATTTTCTGTCATGGCATCATCACCTTTATAACGGTCAATAAATTTTCAGATACCGTAGAATACAACGCATTATATACCTTATCAAATATCGGTATAATTATCCATATCGATATAAGTCCGACCATAACTTTTATCGGCATACCGACCACAAAAACATTCAATCTCGGTGCAGTCTTTACCATTATACCAAGAGCAACATCTATCACGAGCAAAACACCGATTATAGGAAGTGCCATGCTTGCTCCTACCAAAAAAAAACTGTTAAAAAACTTCATCATAACATTATAAAGCGATTCATTTCCCACAAACACTGCTCCGCCGACAGGTATCGCACGATAACTGTAAAATAATGAACTTATAAGCATTCTGTGTCCGCCTGTTACTATCATTATCGTAGTAAGCATATAATAATATATATTACCCGTTATCGGTACCTGCATCTGATTTACCGGATCAAATACAGCAGCCATCGAAAGTCCGATCTGCTGATCTGTCATAAGTCCCGCAAGATATGCCGTATTAAAGAAAAAGAATACAACAAATCCCATAGTAAATCCAACAAAAAACTCTTTAAATAAAAGTATGCCATATCCGAGTACAGAATCATAATACTCTATTTCTTTAACTATTCCCGTATTAAATACTATTACAGATATCATAACCGACAAAGCAATTTTTATCATTGCCGGTATATTTCTTCCCCCGACAACAGGTGCAATAGAAAAGAATCCGATCATTCTGAGTATAATGACTGCAAAAATATCAAGATTATTCAAAAAATCAGCCAAAAAAACACTTCCGCTGGAATCCAATTCTCTTCACCCTACTTTATATATACACTGAAATCAGAAAATAGCCGTATAAATAATTCTTCAAGCGTTCCAAGCATAAACGAACCAAATATTACAAGAGAAACAAATACAGCAAGTATTTTCGGTATAAAAGACAATGTCTGTTCATTTATAGACGTAACCGTCTGGAATATACTTACTATCAATCCGACTATAAGCCCTAACAACAGAGGGGGCGCAGATGTCAGTATAACAGTTTTGACTGCTTCCTGCACTATGCCTATGACCATTTCTTCAGACAATTCCGCCGCCCCCTTAATAAAATGTTTTTACAAGATTTCCTATCACAAGACCCCAACCGTCTACCAGTATAAATAATAATAACTTAAACGGTGCCGATATCAATGCGGGCGGTAGCATCATCATACCCATTGCCATAAGCGTCGATGCAACTACCATATCTATTACTATAAAAGGTATATATATAACAAAGCCTATCTTGAATCCCTTTGTTATCTC
>JAFUUG010000493.1 GCA_017483905.1 Bacillota bacterium | reverse complement strand
GTACTCATAGTCGCTGCTTAACGGAACAGATGAAAGAAGTCCACTCTGCATACCTATGCCTATCATTTTTTTGTATGATGTATAGACGGTACAGGTATCGGTCATATTGCTTTCCACACCGTTCGATATTGCTTTTACACGAGTATAATATATGTTGCAGTCTTTTCCGAGATTTGTGATAGTGACAGATTTTTCGTTATCGACAGTTATTTCTTTTTTGTTGGAAAAATCCTTATTATCGGCATATTCTACCGTAAATTTTGCATTTGCACCGTCATGTTCCCATCCGATTGTCACGAAGTTTTCTCCGCAATCTGTTTGTTTCAAGTTATACGGATCGGAAATTTTTACATTGAGATCAATGCTCTTTGTTCCTGTGAAGCCGCCTCCCTCTATGGCAGTAAATATATATGTATAGTCGCCCGGTTTATTTACTGCTCCGACAGATTCGCCGTTTTGCTTTATATCAACTGTGTAATGCGTATTTTCTTCAAGAGTTACGCCCTCTGTGGTTGTAAGACTTGGAGATATGGTAATATCTTCGCCTGTATAGATGTAGCTTTCCTCAATGCCATCAAGAATAGTATAATAGATGTCTTTTTGTTTGGCTTCGGTATACGGCACTATTTTGGTGGGCTGAAAACTTTGGATCTTCTCAATAGTTGCGAGATCCGATGTACCGTCCACGATGAATCTTTTGCCCTCCATAAAACTCAGTTCGGTAATGTCATCGCTGAAAGAGGCATCTATGTAATCATCTTCATTTGTCCAGCCTATAGTCACTTTACCCGAAGAATTGTATGTTCCCGGACCTATGCCATAGGAGTGAACACCGCCCCTTGCGGTGATTTTTCCGCCGTTAATGGTTATATCGGGGCATAGTCCACGGAAATATAAGGTGCTGTTATAGCCGCCGCCTATAGCCGAACCATCTTCGCCGCCTTGTGCATTTATCTCTCCGCCGTTTATAATTACAGTGCCGCCTGTTGAGTTGTTTGCATCTCCGCCTATAGCGGCGGCACGATCACCGCTTTTTACATTGATATGTCCGCCGTTTATAATTATAGTGCCGACATCTCCCGAACCTATGCCCGATTTACCGTAATAGCTGTTTATTTCAAGAGTACCCTCGCCGTCAATAGTGAGTGTATCGCCACTGTTTACCTCAATGCCGATGCTTAATAATTTAGTACCTTCTTTAAGGATAAGTTTCGCATTTCCCTCTACGTTAAGCCTTTCGGTTATTTCAAGATCCTCATTTACAACATAGGTATAGCCGTCATAGAGAACGGTATCGTTTTTTGTTAAGGGTTTACCCTCTCCCACGGAAAAAGTGATGATTTTTTTACCCGCATAATCGCCTATGCCCACAAAATAGGCAGTATAATCGCCATATTCGGTTATATTGTCTATTATTTCATCGCCTCTTTTAAACTGTATTTTATAGTCAGTGCCGTTCACGAGGAGAGTACCGTCAGAGGCGGTAACGGTGCAGTTATTGATTTTTGGAAGCTCGTCTAACCGGTAATATGTTTTAGCACCGTCGATAACGGAAGCGGAAATATCGTTTGCCGCAATTATAGGGATAACGTTATCCCCATCGACTGTCCAAGCCGTACCGAGTTTTGCCGCAAGCTCATTCTTAGAGATATTATCCGCAGAAGTAACATTATCGGAATAATACATATCGGTTTTAGCATAACAATTTGTCATTATCACACGGCTTGTTGTTCCGTAAGCACTACTATAAGGATCGCTGCCTTTACCTCCGCCGGTCATAAGGCAATCGGTAAAGTAAACTTTGTAGTTCTCGTTGTAAAACCCTACAAATCCACAGCAGCTTGTTGTGAGATCGCCGTTGAATCTTCCGCTGAAAAGACAGTTTTCAAAGGTAAGAGTTCCGCTGTCAACATAAGAGACAAATCCGCCGTGATTTCCGTGACCGTCGAGAGAAGAATTTATTGTTATATTGCTTATGCTGTTTTTTATGAAACAGTCGCCGCTTGTGTGTGCCACAAGCCCTGCGGCATACTGATAAGCCGTGCTGATGGTTCCGTCTATTTTAAGACATCTGAAAGAGGCATCTTCGGCATAGGCAAATGGAGCGGCATTTTGCCCCGATGCGGTATAGTTAAATGTAAGCGTGTGACCGTCTCCGTTGAAAATACCCTTGAACTTGTCAGAAGATGTGCCGACGGGTGTTGATACGATTATGTCGTTTTTTAGGGTTACAAACATATCTTGAAAAGTTGAACCGTTTGACACCGATTCAGCAAACTCGTCCCAATCTTCCGAATTGGTTATATAAATACCGTTGACGATAATGTATGTTTTACCGCATAAGAATTTTTCTTTTGCAATGGCATTTTCGGGAACTGCTTCTTGCGTTGTATATGCCATTGTACCTTTGCCTGCGATATATTTTGTATCGGTCAGAGTAGGGGATACCGTAAAATATGCACCCTTGTTTGTGAAATACGTTTTTTTACCCGAATCATGAATAGCTATGGGGTAAAATTCTCCATTGCCTGTATGCGTACCGTCGAAAACGGAATTTTCTATAGTCAGGTGATTGCCGTCGCTCCAGCCTTGTAAGCCGCCTGCATAATTTCCGAGACTCGTCATTGTTCCCTTATATACGGTATCTTTTATTTTAAGATAAGAAGTTTTGCCGTGTCCCACAACACCGCCCATCTGATAAGATTTTGCGGCTTCATTGACAGAAATATTTGTTTCCACAACACAATTATCTATAATGTTCGGTTTATCTTCAGAACCGCCCAATGAAAAGCCCACCAGACCCGCCGAATGAACACCGCCAACGATCGAACCCGTTACGGTAAGATCTTTGATGGCCGCTCCGTCGCTTATGGCACGAAAGGGTGCAGTCCCTTGGTTCTCATAATCCGTAAGAACTACATTCAGAGTATGACCTCCGCCGTCAAATATACCTTTGAACGGCATATCCTCTGTACCGACCGAGGTGGTAACATTATTTATATCCGCTGTGAGTTTAACGGTAAAATTCTCATACGAATTACCGTTTTTGTTCACTTCATTCGCAAAATTCTCCCAATCATCCGCACTGCTTACAGTTATGGTGTTTTCTGTTTCCTCTGCCATCGTAACGACAGAAGTTTCAAAAACAGACGGTATTACAGGCAGTTCGCCAACCGTCAAAACAGATGCAATAATTGCCGATGCCGATCGCATAATAATTTTTTTGGTTTTACAGTTCATAATATTCTCCTATTCTTCAATGTTGTATTATGCGATAATTATATCACGTTTTGTATAAAATTTCAATGTATATCAATGTATATTTTGAATTTTATCTGTAATTACTGTTCGCTACGTGCCCTAACCGAGTTTAGAAAACGTAGGCGAAGCCGAAGTTTTTAAAATCTGTTAGCTTGTTCAGCACGCAGTGTACAGTAACTTTTAATGGAAAGTTGGGAACTCAATAACTTCCTGCATAAATTTCTGCTGAACAGTAACATTAATCACTTGTAACAGTGGGAAAAATGTGTTAACCTGCATTCCCGTGATTCATAACTAGGAATGATGGGATATAATATTTGAAAGTCGCATAAAATCTAAATTTTTTTCAATTG
>JAFUUG010000492.1 GCA_017483905.1 Bacillota bacterium | reverse complement strand
TTCTGCATATTTTGCGGAATATTATCGAGAGTGACGTATTCACGGTTTTCATCGCCATGAAGCCTGTCTATCTCGTTGCCGTTCATATCGTATATTATAGAGGTATATATATTCGGTTTTACGGTAATTACTCCAAGCTGCGGGGCATTTTCTATTATACCGAGAACCGCAGCCGAACCTATGGCAAAAACAAGAGCGATCGTAAAAATGAAAAAGACGAAAACGATACGGAAAAACATTCCTATCTTGCTTATCTTCTTTTGTTTCTTTTTCTTTTTTCCCTTTGAACCTTTTTTTGAGGAAGAAGATTGAGTTTTTCGTTTTCTTTCGGAAGAAGGACTTCTTTCCTGAGAAGAAGACGGTCTTTTCTTTCGTACAGGTCTGTCCGAAGAAGACTGATCGGGAGAAAAAACTTCAATTGAATCATTTCGCCTGTTTCTTGAAGTACGACCTTTATCTATGTTATTTGACTGACTCATTTATTAGCCTCCTTTACAAAAATACATTATATCAGAAAATTGCAAAGTTATAAAGAGAAAAATGAAAATTTGTTCAATTTTTAGAAAAAAATATTCCGAGTCGGTCGTTTTTAATAGAAAAATACAAGATATTCATTTGTTTTTTGTGTATTATAGATTTATTTGACCCTGATAAGAGTTTTTGTTTGGTAAATATTTATCTGTGAAAGAAAAAATATTTTTCCAGTATTTTTTTTCGGCTATGAATGAAGATATTCCATGACCTGCATTTTTTACGGTAAATCTTGCCTTTGGAGAGGTACAGCTATGATAAAGGAGGGTATTCATCCAAAAAGGTACGAAATTGTCTTTTTTTCCGTGTATAAAGAGAACAGGGACTTTTGATGACCTGACAGAGCGGAGGGGTGAGGTAGAAAAGATACTGTAGCCTGCCTTTATTATACAGAGGATATTCAGAAAAAAGAGAAGCGGAAATGTCGGGGCGGAAAATATTTCTTTTATCTTACAGTCAAGGATATCATAGGCGGAGGTATAGCCGCTGTCTTCTATTATACAGCATACATTTTCCGGAAGTGTATTTTTATCGGCGGTACACATAACGGCTGCCGCACCCATTGATATGCCATAGAGAACGATACCGGCCTGAGGGTCGCTGCTGAGAATAAAGCGGCACCAATATATGATGTCATCTGAATCGGGTATGCCAAAGCCAATATATTTGCCGCCGCTTCTGCCATGACCGCGACAATCGGGGATAAGGACATTGAAACCGTTTTCTGTGAATTTTTTGCCTGCATAGAATACACTTGCACTGTCTGCACCGAAACCATGAACGAGTATTGCCCAATTGTGAGTTTTCTTTTTTGTATGGAATGTTTCGGCATAAAGAGCAATATCATCAAAACTACGGATATAATAACGGTTTGGAGAAGAATTTTTTATCCACTCTTCAAGGGAGCTGCTTTCTGTTTTAAGGTCGGCCGCTATAGCTGAGGCTTCTTTGTTCAGATCAAAAAGACGGGTCAGAAATTTTTTGTCACCTC
>JAFUUG010000491.1 GCA_017483905.1 Bacillota bacterium | reverse complement strand
TTATCGGAGAGAGTGTTGCCTTATTATGCGGTGTGTTTGCTCTGATAGGCTTTATAGGGGCGATTTTTTCACAATTCGGAGATCTTACGGCTTCGGCGATAAAGAGGTCGGTGGGCGTAAAGGATTACGGAAAGATAATGCCCGGTCACGGCGGTGTGCTTGACAGATTTGACAGCGTTATATTTACAAGTGCTGTTGTGTATATGATCGTTAAAATAATTTTGTGATATAAATGTAAGGAGGAGAGTCAATGTCATTTCTTGATATATTTTCAAAAAAGAAAAGCATTGAGCAGCTTTATGATGAGCTTAAAGCTGAACAGGAAAGGGGAAATCTCATTGAGGTAGCAAATATTTATTACGAGCTTGGAGAGGCTTATTTAAAGAAGAATAAGGAAAGATCGCTTCTGTATATGAACAGGTTCAAGACTTTGACGGAAAATCAGGAGCATATATTAAACAAGATACCTAAGAAGAAAATAGATAAAGCAATTGAAATAATTGGGAAAATAAGGTCGGAAAAGCCTTATATAGTAACTATAAGAGATAAAGTAAAAGATCTGGGCAAAGATATGACCGGAAAGCAGAAAATAAAATGGAATCTGCTCACTATTGCAAGATATAACATATTATTTAACAGACTTTGCACAAATACGGGTTTTGAGCTGCTTGAAAAGTTCGGCGATATTTTATTTATACTTATGAAAGGCTACGATGCGAGCATTGAGGAAGTAAAAAAATTAAATAAATTTACCAAAGAATTTGCTTCGCTTATAAAATCGGTCGAACTTGCGGATACGGAAAATGTTCTTCATCTGGAAAATGGGGAGGATATGCAGGCTTACGATCTTACGGGAAATGATATTCTTAAAAATATGTATAATACATTATTTGATCTGTCAAAAATATTCGGTGCCGAAAAAATATCGGATGAAATGAAAACAGATTTTGTCCCCGATGCGATGATATGCGACTATTATGTGAGAACGAGGGAATGTCCTCTTGAAGAAAACAAGGAGATAAAAGAAGAAGAGGAAAGGATATTTGCCGATCACAAATTTATAATGGCCGATCCGAGTGAGGAATCATTCAGAGAAAGAATGACGGAATACGGAAGACTTATGCTGCTGAAATAAGCTGCAATGAGTTTTAATGGAGGTAATGAAATGACGCAAAGCGTTACTATACTTGGGTCTACGGGTTCTATAGGAACACAGGCTGTAGACGTGATAAAAAGACTTGGAAATATAAAGGTTTCTGCCGTTACAACGAATGTAAGTATTGATGTGGCAGAAAAACAGATAAGAGAATTAAAGCCGGGAATCGCGGCTGTTATGAATGAAGAAAAGGCCAAAGAGCTTAAAGAAAATATAAAGGATACAAACACGAAAGTTTTATGCGGTATGGAGGGGCTTATTGAGGCTGCCGTAATGAAAGAAAGCGATACGGTTTTAAATTCCGTGGTCGGAAATATCGGACTTCAGCCTACGGTAGAGGCTATAAGAGCCGGAAAAAATATTGCCCTTGCAAATAAGGAAACACTTGTTACATCGGGTGAACTGATGATGAAAGAACTTAAAAAAAGAAATGTAAAAATGTATCCCGTTGACAGTGAACATTCGGCTATTTTTCAGTCTTTACAGGGAAATGACGGAAACAGAATACACAAAATATATCTTACGGCATCGGGTGGACCTTTCAGAGAAAGAGAAGACCTTGAAAATGTAACGCTTGAAGATGCACTTAAACACCCTAACTGGAATATGGGCAAAAAAATAACCATAGACTCTGCTACACTTATGAATAAGGGACTTGAAGTGATAGAGGCTAAGTGGCTATTTGATGTTGAACTTGAGCAGATAGAGGTAGTCGTTCACCCTCAGAGTGTGATACATTCGATGGTCGAATATGAAGACAGTGCGGTCATAGCACAGCTTGGCGAACCCGATATGAGAGTGCCGATACAATAT
>JAFUUG010000490.1 GCA_017483905.1 Bacillota bacterium | reverse complement strand
TTCGGGTATCTGATAAAGTTCATTTGCGTGATCGACGTGCGCCGTTGTGCCTGCACGGGTATCGTCAAGCCAAGATTTTGACGAGTCGTAATCTCCCGCAACAGGTTCGGTAACAGTGCCGCCCGATGAAAACATACCCTGTTTTGCAATATGTAAACTGCTGTCGCTTTCCGAGGTTTCGACTGCCGCAGTCTGTGCAGGCTGTGTATTTTCTATGGGAGCCGTACTTGTGCCGCAGGCTGTCAATGCCGATACAGCTATAAGTGTTGATAATGCTATTAAAAATCTTTTTCTTTTCATAACTTCGTCCTCCTCTGAATTTTCAGTTATAATTGTTGCTTATATTCTAATTATATGATAAAATATAGTAAATGTAAAATGCCGATTGGTTATAACTCTATAACTTTTGATTATAACTTTGAAAGAGGGGATAAAATGCTTGAAACTTATATACTTGAACAGCTTGCTGCTTTTGCGGAATACGGAACTTTATCAAAAGCCGCTGAAAAACTGCATATTTCACAGCCTGCGCTGAGTCGTTCGATGAAAAAACTTGAAGATGAATTGGGGATAACACTTTTTGTCCGAAACAAAAGTAAAATAGAACTTAACGAAACGGGGCTTGTTGCAGCGGAGTGTGCAAAAAATCTTATTGCACAGAACAAGGCTATGATAGAGAGGATAATATCATTTGACAGAAGTCTGCACAGCATTGTTCTCGGTTCGTGCACGACTTACCCCATAACCGCCCTTATGCCGATTTTGCAGCAGCATTTCGGCGGTATGAGCATAACTTCGGAAATGGCATATACCGAAACTTTGGTAAACGGCCTTAAAGACGGCAGATACGACATTATCGTGCTTAACGAACCCTGCGAGGACGAGGAAATTTTCTGTCAGCGTTTTATTGATGAAAGAATAGACCTTGCCGCACCGCAAAATCATCCTCTTGCACAAAAAAGCGAGGTCAGTTTTGCGGATATGGCAGGTGAAAATATACTTTTGCTTGCCAATATCGGTTTTTGGTTTGATGTGTGCAAGGATAACATTCCTAACGGAAAATATCTTCCGCAGCACGAGAGAAACGCATTTGATGAACTTGTCGGTGCTACCGATTTTCTTTGCTTCAGCTCCGACAGAATGAGAAAAGCAGGATATATCCGTGACGATAGAGTCATAGTACCGATAACCGATGATGCCGCAAAAGCGACCTATTACATAGCTTGTCTTGACCGTAAAAAGAAAGAGTATTCGGCTTTTTTCAGTTCCGTAAGAGAAAGTGCAATGAATGACTTGTAACAGAAAAAACGGGTATATCCGATAATGTGTGATATACCCGTTTTTGTTTAAATTTTTTACAGATCTTCTTTTAGTTCCATAGTCGCATAAGCATTGATGAGTTCGGGAGTTGCCGTATAATAGCGTACGCCTTTGTTTACCTTTTCTATCATTGCCATATCTTCATCACTGAGTGCAAAATCAAAAATATTGAAATTATCGCGGATATGGTCGGGATTTTTTGACCCCGGTATGACGATATTTCCGCTTTGTATATGCCAGCGTAAAATTATCTGTGCATTTGTCTTGTTGTATTTCTTTGCAAGTTCGGTAAATACAGGCTCGCTTACAAGGTTTTTGTCGCCGTGACCGAGGGGATACCATGCCATAAGACCTATTCCCGTTTCCGCAAGTATCTTTTTAAGTTCTGTCTGAGGGAAATACGGGTGTGCTTCCACCTGAACCACCTGTGGCTTTATCTCCATTGTATCAATGGCTTCTTTCAGAAGATCGTCGGGGAAGTTAGACAGACCTATTGCCTTTACCTTGCCCGCCTTATAAGCCTTTTCGATATTTTTATATCCTTCACGCCAATTATCCGTAGGCTGATGCAGGAAAAGCAAGTCAATATAATCGGTGTCAAGGCGTTTCAAAGTTTCCTCAACAGCCGTTTCCTTTTCGTATACGGTCGGCCACAGTTTTGTAACAAGAAAAATCTCTTCTCTTGCAACGCCGCTTTTTTTGATACCTCTGCCCGTTGCCGATTCGTTCATATATCCGTTTGCGGTGTCGATAAGTCGGACCCCGCTTTTAAGCGCACTTTCTACGGAATTTTCCGCTTCCGACGGTGAAAGCATAAAAACTCCGATTCCCGCCATAGGCATTTTGATTTTGTTGTTAAGTGTAAAGTATTCCATAATTTCAGCTTCCTTTCTTTCTTTGATATATTTTTATTTCATTTGTCTTTCCCAGAATTCCACTGCATTGTCAAGCCAGCCGTAAGCAACTGTTCCCTC
>JAFUUG010000489.1 GCA_017483905.1 Bacillota bacterium | reverse complement strand
TCTTAATTCCTTAGCAAATTCAATAAGTTCATCTGTACTGCTCTTAACATATTTTCTTTTGAGAGAGTATATCATATCGAGTCTTTCTTCTATGTCACGCAGTTCCATAGGGTCATATTCCACAGAATCATTGTAATCGCTTACAGAATTTATCACATCATATAAAAGAGAAGATACGGTTTCGAGCTGTTCGCATATCTCCTTTACATCTTCATCGACCTGCTCTATCTCATACATTTTTTTAAGTGCCACCGATATCCGCTCTTCAGCCGAAGAACCCTCTGCTCTTTTCAATTCATTAAGCACACTTGCGCAAAGCAATTTAAGTTTTTCCGTTGAAGTAAGAAGAGAATATCTCTTGTTAAGTTCTTCTTCCTCTCCGTTTTTAAGTTCCGCTCTTTCTATCTCCTCAAGCTGATATTTAAGGTATACGCTCTGTTTCTCTTTATCGCCACTGCCGACTATATCCGTCATTTTCTTCATTATCGTTCTGTACTGCCTTGTTTCTTCTGCCAGCTTTTCTTTTAATTCATCGAGTTTTTCACTGCAAAATTTATCAAGCAATACGATATGCCTCTTAGGATCAAGCAGCGATTGATGTTCATGCTGACCGTGAATATCCGCAAGAAGAGAAGATACCTCTTTCATCATTCCCACAGTCACAGGTTTACCGTTTATTTTACAAATGCTTTTTCCCTTTGAATTAATAGTTCTCCCCAGCAATATATTGTTTTCCTCGTCAGTCTCCGCCCCAAGTTCCGACAAAGCATTTCTTACATTTTCACTCCTGATGCCCACTATCATTTCAACGAATGCACTGTCGCATTCCTTGTGTATAAAATCTCTGCTTGCTCTCTCCCCAAGCACAAAATTTATCGAATCTATAATTATGGATTTTCCCGAGCCCGTCTCCCCCGAGAGTATATTCAATCCCTCGTTAAAATCCACACTGACCTCATCTATCAATGCCACATTTTTTATATACAGATGTTCTATCATATTATCACCGTTATTTAACTTCTCTTCTTAATCTTTTAATAAATTTTTCTGCCGTTTTATCGCTCATAGCCGCACAAAATATAGTATCATCGCCCGCAATGCTTCCGAGTATGCCACTGCCGCTCATAGCATCTATCGCCGCCGCAACACCCATTGCCATTCCGTCTATAGTCTTTATCACCACGATATTCTGTGCCTTTGCTATTGAAACTATCCCGTTTTTTATAACCTTTTGAAATCTTTCGTTTATCTCACTTTCTTCCTTTGATACGATATATCTTACCTTTCCGTATTCATCGTTTTCTTTTTTAAGTCCAAGAGATTTTATATCCCTTGAAATAGTTGCCTGTGTCACATTATATCCTTTTTCACGCAGTTTTTCGGCTATTTCCTCCTGTGTTCCCACATGATTTTCCTCTATTATCTCAATTATATCTTTCTGTCTTTGTGATCTCATTTTACTACTTCCTAACCTCAACCATTTTTCTTCTCAATATATCATAAAAACTAAGCCCCGATGTTCTTATTATATTCGTGTAATAATCAGCTTTTTTTATCATGACCGATTCGCCTCTTTCAAGCGTCACTCTTTTCTGCCCGTCAAATGTAGCTATCGCATTATCGCAGTCAGCTCTGAATGAAAGCCTTATCGTATCATTTCCCGATACAACAAAAGGTCTTGAAAAAAGTGCATGAGGGCATACATAAGTTATCGCCGTCAATTCCGTATCGGGCTTTAATATAGGCCCGCCCGCCGATAGATTGTAGGCGGTAGAGCCTGTTGGTGTTGCCACTATTATCCCGTCTGCCCTGTAACTGTCCAGAAAATCTCCGTTCACTTCTGTCTTTATCTCTATCATTCTCGAAAAAACGCTGCTGCTTACAACGACTTCATTAAGCACGAAAAATTTTTCTCTTACTCCCTTTTCGCCCTCTACAAATGCCTCCAGCATCATTCTCTTTTCTATCTTGTAGTCATAATCGAGTATCTTTTCAATAGCTTCATAGGCATCATTTCTCTCAACGTCCGCAAGATAACCCAGCGTACCGATATTTACACCAAGTATCGGCAATTCGTGCCCTGCTGCCTTTCTTGCCGCCCTCAGTATCGTTCCGTCACCGCCAAGCACTATCAGAAAGTCTGCATTTTCATATATCTTCTCCGTATTTGGGGCGGCATCGCCATATTTTATCTTTTCCCTGAAGCTTTCTTTTATAAGTGCCCTGCAGCCTTTTTCCTGTGCAAATTTTATAAGCCCCTCTGTATATGACAATTCGGGGTCTTTTTCGAGATTTGTTATAAATCCGATAGTTTTCATATTTCAAACAATTCCTTTATCATCTTTTCTGCGTATCTGTTATCGTTTATTCTCCCACTTTTTCGTGCATACATCAGATATTCGATATTTCCGCTTCCCCCTTTTATAGGCGATACTGCGATCCCCAAGACCTCAAATCCGATCTGCCCCGAAAACTCTGTAATTCTTTTTACTACTCTTTTTCGTATTTTTATATCCTTAACTATCCCGCCTTTTCCGACATATTCTCTTCCGGCTTCAAACTGCGGCTTTATAAGCACTGCCAGTTCTCCACCGCTTTTTAACAATTTTTCTGCATATGGCAATATCTTTTCAAGGGATATAAAAGAAACATCAGCTCCGATACATTCTATCTCATCAGCTATATCTTCTTTTTTCAATCTTCTTATATCGGTTTTTTCCATTGAGATCACTCTTGCATCATTCTTTAATTTTTTCGCAAGCTGTTCACTTCCCACATCTACCGCATAGACCTTCCTTGCACCGTATCTCAGCATACAATCGGTAAAGCCTCCTGTAGATGCACCTATATCCATACATATTTTATTTTCGATGTCTATCCCGAATACTTTTATTGCACCCTCCATTTTCAGACCGCCACGTCCTACATAGGGTATCATCATATCGGTATCGAGTATTATCTCATCACTGTCTTCCACCATAACTGAAGCCTTCTTTATTGCTTTTCCGTTTAGTGTCACTCCGCCTTTTCCGATGATCTCCTTTACTTTATCCCTTGAAATATTGTATTTCTCTTTTACCGCAATGTCAATTCTTTTTTTCATTTTCTATAATTTTCAATATTCTTTTTTCAATACCGTTCGCATCAAGACCATACTTTTCAAAAAGCTGTTCCCTGCTGCCCTGTTCCACAAAGCAATCATCAAATCCGATATTGTGTATCGAACAAAGACAGACTCCGAGTTCTGCCGCTTTTTCAAGTACCATGCTTCCGAATCCGCCGCTTATTATATTATCCTCTATCGTAAATATATGCCTGTAATTTTTAAAACTTCTCACCATATCCTCATCAACGGGCTTTATAAATCTACCGTTTATGAGTGCAGGCTCATACCCTTTTTCTTCAAGGCTTTTGCAGACATTTTCAGCCGTCTGTGCCATTGCTCCCACAAAAACTATCGCAATGTCCTTCCCCTCTTTTATCACTTCCGCTTTTCCGAGTTCTATCATCTGGTCATATTCTTCAAGTCCTGCATAAACATTTCCTCTCGGGTATCTCACCGCAATAGGTCCCCTGTGCTTCATCACCGCATATTCAAGCATATCCGAAAATTCGTGCTTGTTTTTTGGTGCCATTACAGTCATATTCGGTATATGTGACAGAAACGAAAGGTCATATATACCCTGATGCGTTTCCCCGTCAGAGCCTACTATTCCTGCCCTGTCTATAGCAAATACGACATGAAGATTCTGTAGACAGACATCATGCACTATCTGATCGTAGCTTCTCTGCAAAAATGTAGAATATACCGCAAATATCGGAATACAGCCATTTATCGCAAGTCCTCCCGAGAATGTTACAGCGTGTTCCTCGGCTATCCCAACATCAAAAATTCTTTTCGGATATATTTTCGAGAAATAGTCAAGTCCGCAGCCTATCGGCATGGCAGCTGTCACCACCACAAGTCTATTTTCCTTGTT
>JAFUUG010000488.1 GCA_017483905.1 Bacillota bacterium | reverse complement strand
TACCCTTGCAGCTGTATGTACTTTATATCAAAAACGACCGCTGCCAATTTCGGATCGATCACTCCCGAGGATATAGCCTGCATAGTCTTTAGCACAAGATAAAGAGTATTTGTGCAGCTATCACCCTCAAGAGTAGTTTTTTCAGCCATTTCCGCAATATACGATGCGTAAGCAAGTTTGTCAAGTTCTGTTGTTAATTCATAGAAATTTTCAATAAGAGATATTTCACAAAGGCTATAGCTTGATTTACCACAGTAAAGTACGAAATCCGCATAAGAAAATACCGTTGCCGTTATGAATTTTGTCTTTGCCTTTCTTGCATCTTTTATCCATACCGACAACTTTCCTCTTTCCTTTGTAAGTATTACGATAACTTTCTGCTCATCTCCCACATAATTTTCCTTTACTATCAGACCTCTTACTTTTATCGTATCCATAAATTTTCACCCGTTACCAAATCATCAGCAATATTTTCTGTCTTTTTCCTTATCATTTCGCCGTATGATCTTTCATACTCCTTATGTGCCATAAATGCATCGATACTTCCGCTTTTTTCAAATATATTCCAGAATATATCCATAATCATCAAACCTCCGAAAGTAATATCATTGTTCCTACGATATTATTTTCCTCACCGAAAATTTTAATATACTTATGAAAAAATGGAAACATCAGATCTCTTTTTTATCATAGCCGAAATTTTTAAGCAGAAAATCGCTGTCACGCCAATTTTTCTTGACCTTTATCCATATCTGCAAATTTGTTTTAGACCCTAAAAGCCTTTCTATATCATACCTTGCCGATGAACCTATCTTTTTGAGCATACTTCCCTGTTTTCCTATAATGATCCCCTTGTGTGAATCCTGTTCACAGTAGAGCGTAGCTTCTATATCTATTATATCCTTGTCGTTTCTTTTTTTCATTGAAGTTATCTCAACCGCTATACCGTGAGGTATCTCCTGCTGCAAAAGATATAACGATTTTTCTCTTATAATTTCTGCCGCAAGCTGTCTTTCGGGCTGATCTGTCACCATATCTTCCGGAAAATATTTAGGTCCCTCCGGCAGATATTTCTTTATAACATTCATAAGTTCGTCGATATTCTTCCCGTTTGCAGCCGATATAGGTATTATTTCCTTAAAAGGGTAAACGTCTTTATAGGCATCTATCACCTTCAATAAACTTTCCGCCTCAACGGTATCTATCTTATTTATAATAAGAAAAACATCAGTCTTTACCTTATTAAGCCTTTCTATTATCGACCTATCCGATTCCTTTATTTTTTCATAAGGCTCTATCAGATAAAGTATTATATCGACCTCATTAAGTGTCGTTTCCGCACTTTTTACCATATAATCCCCAAGTTTTGATTTAGGCTTATGGATTCCGGGTGTATCAATAAAAACAGCCTGAAAATCATCTTTTGTAAGTATCGAGCGTATCTTGTTTCTCGTTGTCTGCGGTTTATGTGATATAATTGCTATCTTTTCTCCGACAAGTGCATTCATAAGTGTTGATTTTCCGACATTCGGTCTTCCTATCAGTGACACGAACCCGGAATAAAATTTATCATTCATTTTTTTCATTCTCCATTTCATTCTTTTTCAGTTCATCGTACTTTCTTCTTATCGCCTGCATATCTTCCCATGTAGATCTTTTCTTTGTTTCATCTCTCAATAGTGCAGATGGGTGATAAGTCGCTATAATATGGCAGTTTTTCTTCTCAAACCATATTCCTCTTTCCTTCGTTATGCGAAAATCAGGCTTTATAATAGCCTGTGCCGCAATTCTGCCGAGACACACTATTATCTTAGGTCTTATCAGCAGAAACTGGTACCTCAGATGATCTATGCACGCTTTCTGCTCTTCGGGCAGAGGGTCACGATTGTTCGGCGGTCTGCACTTTACGATATTACCTATATAGATACTTTTTCTGTCAAAATTTATTGCCGCAAGCATTTTATCAAGTAGCTGTCCCGCCGCTCCGACAAACGGTTCTCCCTGCATATCCTCGTGATATCCCGGACCTTCTCCCACAAAAAGCACATCGCTTTCCCTGTTTCCTACCCCTATCACAACATTTGTCCTTGTCTTATGCAGCGGACATCTGTTGCACGAGAAACATCTCCCTTCAAGTTCTTCCCAGCTTACTTCCATGATCCGACCACACTCCCAACTCTATCTTCTTATACCGAGTTTATCGAGTATTTTATCCTGTTTTTCAAACATTATCTTTTCTTCTTCGCTTTCCATGTGGTCATACCCGAGTAAATGCAGCATACTGTGTGCTGTCAGAAAAGACAGCTCCCTCTCTATCGAATGACCGTATTCCTCCGCCTGTGCCTGTGCCTTTTCGATACTTATTATTATATCGCCGAGCATGACATTTTCCGCATTTTCGGGTACTTCCTCATTATTAAAATCAAACTGAGGAAAAGAAAGCACATCTGTTTCCCTATCTATATTTCTGTATTTTGAATTTATAGAGCGTATCTCTTCGTTATCGACTATCGAAAGACTTATTTCAGCCTCATGCTCAAATTTTTCACTTTTCAGCGTTTCCTCTATCACACTTTTCAAAAGTTCCATAAGCTCATCTGAAAATTCAAAATCCGTATCATTGTCAAAAAGCAGCCGCATATTGTTCCTCCGTCTCCTCATTATTTTTTACTTAACATCTGTTTCCGATTCATTTGATCTTCTGTTCATTCTCATCTATTTCGGCAAATTTATGAAAAAAATTATGCAAGTATATCTTAGTTTCTTCTTCCGAAAACTTATATTCTTTAAAATATTTTGATACATGCAGTTCCATAGCACACGCATATATAATACCATGCAGATCATACGGTCCCTGAAATGTGCAGAAATTCTTTTCATCCGTATGATAT
>JAFUUG010000487.1 GCA_017483905.1 Bacillota bacterium | reverse complement strand
GGGGACTTCCTTAGTTTGTTAAAATTCTCGTAAGTAAGTTCATCCCTGCTCATTGATTCAACAGGCACGAACTCCGTCTTTCCGTCGGGATAGATAGACTGATCATAATCTATGTTGTTATTTTCTGTTATAGTCTTTGTATATGTATGGCGTTCTATCGACGGGGGTGTGTCGTTATAACGAGGGGGCTGTGTCGTTTCAACGACAGGGGTGCGTCGTTCTATCGTCACACCCCTGCCCGACGGAAAAGTTATCTCGTGAAGTCTATCGGGCAAAAGCTCGATAAACATCACATTTGAGAGTATGGAATATCCCGTTTTGACCTGTTTGAAATGCCGTCTGATGATTCCCGTCTCCTTTTCCAGAAATACGACTGCATCTTTCGCCTGCCTTTCCGATATGCCGAATTTAAGGCTGAGCTGCTTGTAGCTGCGCTGCAAAAATTCATCGTCCGTAAAACGCTTTTCAAAACTGACCGAACCGTCAAATTCGTTCCTGTTCTCTTTCGGGCGATACCAATACACAATATCGCTCAAAATCAAAATAGCGTTCATGTTGGGCTTGCCGTTTTTGTGGCAGATAGCCGCATACCAAGTCTCCGGCACGACATTGCCGACAAGGTTTATCTGACCCACAGCATCCACAATGGCATTGCCCGAACTGTAAATATCCATATAATCACCCTTTCTTGTTTAATAATATCCCTTAATAATTTCAGCTTGCACAGCCGTAAAGACACTTCTCCTCAAAGAAATGACGGTTTACCTTGCCGCAGACCGTGTAGAAGCCCTTTTCTTTCAGCTCCTTGTTGAGTCCGGCAATGATTTTGTAAGCCGCCGACTTGCTTATTCCTAAAATGTCCGCTACTTCCTGTGCTGTTAAAAATAACTTTTTGTCCATTAAAATTCCTCCCTTTTTTAATAAAAACAGTTGACTTTACAGTAAAATAAGTGTAAAATAAGCTTAATAAATCTATAATTGTATAGCTGATTTTTAATTTTATTACTGTAAATAATGTTTTTAATGTATTTATAATATATCACTGTTTTTATTTTATTTCAAGTATTTTTATGCTATAAATTTATTTTTGTGATTTTCTTACAAAAACAGGAGGGTATTATTGTGGATAATGCACAAGTGGCAGACAGAATAAAAGATTTGTGTAAATCTAAGAAAATAACCGTTAAAAGTATGCTCGAAAGCTGCGATTTAAGTCCGAACTTCATATATGATTTTACAAAAAAAGGTCAGGTCCCCTCTGTAAATAAGATAGAGACGATTGCCGACTATCTGGAATGTTCAGTTGATTATTTGCTTGGACGAAGTGAGATCGTTGAAGTAATAAAACTTCCAGCAAGACTTTATGAAAGCATCAAAAGCAAATACTCTCTCAACTTAAACAGCTTCAAGGATTTTATCAACATCAACGATATTCTGCAAACGCCCAAGCCCCTTATGCCGGGCAGAAAGGCTTATTTTGTCAGGGACATCCATTTTGACAAGATAAAGGAGATATACGAAAAAGCCGCTGCGTACCGCAACGGCGATATAATTGACAGGGACGAGTTTTTCAAGAGGTTTGAATATTTCAAGTTTGTACTGGGCGATTACAACGCCAGCGGATATGTTCTTGCAAAAAAAGACTATCCCAAACTTGACGAAGTTTACGGATACTACACCGAAAGTTTTATTTAAGAATAAACTACTATATTATTTTGCAATTTCAAATCAAGGTTTAGGTGATACAATGATACATACTTTTTCAAAAATCAGAGATAAATTAGAAAATGATTACCTTGCTGATTCATTAAAAAAGCATATAAAGTATTTTGCTACTTCATACAGCAAATGCCCCGACCATGAAGGAAGAGCAGCAATTCTGCTAGACGGGAAACAAGTGATTGCAGGGAGTTATTATGAGCAGTGGAGTAAGGCATCGTTATTACCTAAAGATGATACTCTTGAAACCAGATTGCACTATGAGTTTCCTTTTATGGATAATACAGCTCTGAAATATAGCCAATTTGATCAGCGATGTTTTTATCAGGCATTTTATGAGTTTGATAATCAGAGCATTGATAAAAGTCTTACAAGCGAAAATCTATTGGTTCGTATATTCGCGATACTTGATAGAAGAGTTGGAAAGAGGAGACTATACAAAATAAAAGAAAATATTGAAAATGAACCTGAGATATTTCAACTTTTCTATAATATACGGATAGAAGCTGAAGGAATACAATGATAAATATAGATTTACTAAATAATGATTTGGCATTGTAAACTCCACCCGATTTTTACCCAAAATCATATCCCGAAATTTCTGCAACGATTTTGCAACGCAAAAAGCCGCAACCCTCTGAATTACAGCGGTTGCGGCTTTTATCTTTTATTCCCACTCTCTTAAATATAGAGTATTCTCTAAATTTAGAGTACACAAAATCTCTAAACTTAGAGATTTTTACTTG
>JAFUUG010000486.1 GCA_017483905.1 Bacillota bacterium | reverse complement strand
GAAAGAAACATGAACGAGTTGATTAAGGTAAATTACGATAATGAAAGACCTACAGTTTCGGGCAGAGAACTTCACAAAGTGTTAGAAGTTAAAACAGCTTACAAAGATTGGTTTCCGAGAATGTGCGAATATGGTTTTTGCGAGGGTAAAGATTTCAATCCGCTCAATTTTGAGCAAGTTCAAATTGAGGGAAAAAGAGATGTAAAAAGAATGCTTACCGATCATCAGATGACAATTCCTATGGCAAAAGAAATATGTATGATCCAGCGTTCTTCTATAGGCAGAAAATTCAGAGCTTATTTTATTGACATCGAAGAAAAATGGAACAGTCCCGAAATGGTTATGAAGAGAGCATTGGAAATTGCAAATGCGGCTGTTGAAAAACTAAAGAACGAGAATGCTGTACAGTGTCAGCAAATTGCGGAACTCAAGCCGAAGGCAAGCTATTACGATGTTGTGCTTAACTGTAAAGACCTTTTGGCAATATCGGCTATCGCCAAAGATTATGGTTGGTCGGCAACGAAAATGAATATTTATCTTCACGAAAAAGGTGTGCAGTATAAACAAGGTAATATGTGGCTTTCATATCAGAACTACGCCGAATACGGATACACTTGTACCAAGACGCATACTTATCCCGGTAATGACGGCACAACACATTCAAAGGTTCATACTTACTGGACGCAAAAAGGCAGATTATTTATTTACGGATTGATGAAAGAAGACGGCTATTTGCCGCTTATGGAGGGTTAATTATGTTTTATGTAAAATCGAAAATCGGAAACTCGGCGGAAATCAATATTGAAATTACGGATGAAAACGTGTACACACGCTGCCCGATATGCGGGGAAGAGTTTAATATCGACATTCAGGATTTTTTGCTTGACAAGGACTTTGACATTTTCGGAACAGCGGTTTACTGTGAAAACTGCGGTAAAAAGGTAAGATAACATTAGAGCCGCACTGGCAGACAAATAAGACTGTCGGTGCGGTTAAAGGAGGACTTTTATGCGAAACAGTGAAGGTTACAGTGACCCAACAATGTGCGAGGCAATAAACAACGTTGCAAGAGAAGAAAAAGCTGTAAAGAAAAAAGCAAGAGAACAAAAAATCGTTTATGTATGCAGTCCGTTCTCGGATGATATACAAGGCAATACGGAAAAGGCAAGAAAATACTGCCGTTTTGCGGTAGATAAAGGTTGCGTGCCGATTGCACCTCATATCTTGTTCACGCAGTTTATGAGTGAAGAAACAGAAAGAGATAGAGCAATGGAGATGAATACGGCTTTGCTTTACAGATGCGATGAAGTGTGGGTTTTCGGCGGCAGAATAACAAGAGGAATGAAAGCAGAAATCTCAAAGGGCAATCTTATGGGCAAGAGAATAAGATATTTCAAGACGGAGGAATCACATGAAAATAAAGATAGCGGTATGTACGAAGAAAACCAATAAGAAATATAAAAATCAAGAACACGAATGGGATTATATTGCAGACCGAAATAAAAATCCAATAAGGACACCGGAAACGGCAGAGGAATATCCCAAGATGTCAAAAGCACAGAGGGACAATGCAAAAGACATCGGTGGATTTGTAGGCGGCTGGCTTAAAGGCGGTATCCGCAGAAACGGCTGTGTTATCAGCCGTATACTTGGAACGCTTGATGCCGACCATATCGATGATAACAATGCTTTTATGCTTTCGCTTAAAACGGCACTTGACGGAGTAACATACTTTCTTTATTCCACACACAGTCATACACCGGAGAAACCGAGATACCGCATTGTTATTCTGTTTGAGAGAGAG
>JAFUUG010000037.1 GCA_017483905.1 Bacillota bacterium | reverse complement strand
AATTCTATTATAACAGGAATTATATTCTGTGGCAATAAGTCATCGAGAGAGTTTTTAAATTCTTTGTTTATATATTTCTCAAAATCTCTCAATATCCTCTTGTCAAGTTCCTTTTCATTCAGTGCAGGCTTTAAGTCCACATATATTTCCGCTCTTTCCTTTATCCGCTGTGTCACATATCTGCTTGCGGATAATATCAAAGGACCTGTCACCCCGAAGTGAGTGAACATCATCTCCCCGAAGTCGGAATATACCGTCTTTCCGCTTATTTTCACCTTTATCTCAATATTTTTAAGACTTAACCCCTGTAATCTTGCACACCATTTTTCATTCGTCACCAGCGGAACAAGTGACGGATAAGTCCCATTCACATTATGCCCGACTTTTTTTGCAAATCTGTAGCCATCTCCCGTAGAGCCCGTTATGGGATAAGCAAGTCCGCCCGTTGCGATTATAACGCTTTGTGCCTCATATTCTCCCTTTGTGCTGATAACTCCCGCAGCCTTGCCCTCTTTTATAATAATATCCGTTACCTTCGTTTCAAGCATGACTTTCACTTTATTTTTTTTCAGGAATCTTTCAAGTGCCTTAACAATATCCGATGACTTGTCCGAAACGGGAAAAACTCTCTTTCCCCTCTCAATTTTCAGCTTAACGCCGAGTTTTTCAAAAAATCCCATCACATCACTGCTTGTAAATCCGTAAAAAGCACTATACAAAAAATACGGATTTCCGGGTGTATTAACTATCAGTTCTTCGGGGTCGGAAGCATTTGTCACATTGCATCTGCCTTTTCCCGTAATATACAGTTTTCTTCCGAGTTTGTTATTCTTTTCCATGAGAATAACGTCATTTCCGTTTTCCGCAGCAATCCCGGCAGCTGTCATACCTGCAGGTCCTCCGCCTATCACAATTACTTTTTTCATATAAAGTTACCTCAGATGTACTTGTTTTCGCTCTCGTTCATATATACCTTGTATTCGTTCCACAGTCTTTCAAGGCTGTCAAGGGTATCTATCAGCTTATCCTGTTTCTTTGTGCTTACAGCCACCAGTATTGCATTAATAAGACTGAGCGGAGCAACAAGAGAATCCACAAAAGACAGCATATCGCTTCTTGCCGTAAGAGAGAGCGACGCATTATTTGTAAGGGGCGACTGCATACTGTCGGTAATAGCTATCGTAGTTGCACCTCTGTCCTTTGCATATTCCATTGCCCGTATCGTTTTTTGCGAGTATCTCGGAAAACTTATCCCGATAAATATATCCTCGCCGCTTATCCTGAATATGCTTTCATATATTTCCGTAGCGGCAGTTGATGTTATCCCCACGACGTTTTCCACCATGAGATTGAGATAAGTGCAGAAAAACTGCGTAAGCGGTGCCGAGCTTCTTCCTCCGACGATAAATATTTTATTTGCATTTATGATCTTCTCAACTACCTCATCAAATACTTTCTCATCTACATCGTTTATAGCCGAATGTATTCTTTCCGCATCGCTTTCAAGCACGGCTTTCAGTATATGCTTATCATTTTTTATTATCCTGTTTGTAGATACCTTTATTCTCTGTGAAGCCGTCAGTCTGCTTTTCACAAGTTCTTCAAGGGATT
>JAFUUG010000485.1 GCA_017483905.1 Bacillota bacterium | reverse complement strand
TTTTATTTCCTTTTCTATATATTTTGCTAACTCATAGTCTTTTGCTATTTTCAAGCACGGTCCCTTTGCTGTACCTTTGCTATCATGATCCTTCTGAGCTACATCTGCGCTGTATTCTTTCCTCGTTGTCAGGTCTGTGTTCAGTAATTCTACCTCACCTCGTTTTAATTCTCTGCGGATGGTTCTTTCATTTCGTCCACCTAACTGCTTTCCGATTTCTTTCGGTTTTAAGCCAATTTTTGCTAATGCTTCAATTTTTATTCTTTCTTCGTAATTTATGTGTTTACCTTTTCTGTTTTTTGTGGTATTATTTAAGTGACTCATATGGTTACCTCCGGTTTGTTGGTTTGGTCGCTTAACATTATACCACAGGTTTCAATATGGGTCTATTGTTTTTGGTCATTTTATTTTGCAACTTAGCATTTTTTATTTTTTGCAATATAGCCTTTTTTGCAAAAATTTAACAAATCATTGATGCCTTAATAAAAAATATCGAAAAATTATAATTTATTTATTGTTATCATTGAAGTTTTGTGTTAAAATAAACATAAGTATGAAATCAGATTCAGTTCGACTCTTTATTCATTTCGATCCAACATATTATCGGGATATTACAGGTCACAGGCAAAATATCCGATTTATAAACTATTTTGTTTATGTTGGTCATGAGTACAAAGCTTTGGCGAAGTACGAATACTGAGAAAGGAGAAAAATTTATTATGTCTAATGATACGTCAAAAAATGATGAAGGTAAGAAAATACAGGGTGTTGAAGCTACAAACGAATGTAAAGTATGCGGTTACGAAAATCTTACCCATAATAAAGGAAGAACAAAAGAAAGATTTTCTCTCCAATGCCCTGTGTGCGGTACTGTCCATTCTTACGAACCCGTTACGGAAAACAGAAAGATCGTACTCAATCCCGATACAGGCAAACCATATCTCAAAGAAAAAATCGATCAGGGTCATGGTTTTGCACATATAGTATCCGGCAATGGAGATGTTTTCAATATATCGATCCTTGATGACATAGATGATTCAAGAGTTAAGAAGATACTTTTTAACATGGAGAATGACAAAGATCTCGACATGACAAAAAGTTATTTTACAATGTATAACAAAGAAACAAAAAAAGTCGAGATATTATTCAACGCTCACCCCGATACCCTTGAAAATCTTGCAAAAAAAGAAGCCGCTGCCAAAGAAGCCGCAAGGGAAAAGGCAGAACGTGAAGCACAGGTAAAGGAAAATAATCCCGAAGAATATGCAAGACTTGAAAAAGAGCGTCGTGAAGCCGCTGCAAAGCGTCTTGATGAACTTGAAAAACTAAGTGCATTAAATAAACTTGAAAAAGAAACCGATTCTGATGAACTTACTGACGATGACGTAAATCTGTTTGATGATATAAGCTATGTAAATATAGATGAAGATACATACGAAGACGAAGATTCATCAGACCGACAGCTTCAGGATAATAACAATATAGTTGAAACTATCACAGAAGCCGAAAAAGATGTTGAAATGCTCAAAGAGCTTGTAACAAAAAAAGATTCTTCTCAGGATACATCATCAGAAAAAGAAGTTGAAATAAAAGACAAACTTGACGGCGTAACAGGTGATTGGTTTTACCTTGAATACAACCCATATAAAAACGAAACTGTCTTTGAATCCAATATAGAAGACGGTATCGACTATGACAAATTCAAGATAATCCAGATGAGAAAGTACAGAATGCAGGTATGGCTTGAAAAATCAGATGGCTGGGACGGTTTTATGCCCGAACTTTGCAAAAATTACAAAGGTGACAACATTACTGTTATTTTCAAAGGCAGAAAGATCGACTATGAAGATCTTGCCTATTATGTTGAACCATACGAAACAAATATCAATATCACTCTCAAATATATCGAAGCCAAGAATGATGCCGATATTTTAAATGAGATAAATAACGTCATCGATAAATTAAAGGAATCCCCAATTGAAGAGTTGAAATTTGAAGATGTACGCACAACCTATGAAAAGGTAAAAAGTGCAAGATTCCCTATCAGCGTTATCGCAACTATGTCAAGCGGTAAATCTACTATAATCAACTCCATTTTGGGTACAGAACTTCTTCCTTCAAAAAACGAGGCGTGTACCGCAACTGTTGCAAGAATAACAGACAGCGAAAATAAAGCTCATGATAACTTTATGGTCGAATGTCGTGATATAGACGGTAAAGTAGTTGTCGAAAAAACTCTTGCGATTCCTGAAAATATCGAAAAATACAATGACGATCCAAACGTAATGTACATAGATATAGAAGGTTCCATACCCGAAATAGATTCATCAAATATGCGTCTTGTCCTTCAGGACACACCGGGACCAAACAACTCTCTTGATGCAAAGCATAGCCTTATAACGCAGAACATCTTAAAGAGCAATGAAAATTCGGTTATTATGTATATTATGAATGCAACACAGTTCGCCGTTGCAGACGATAAACATCTGCTTGAAAATATAGCCGAGATAATGAAAAAACAGGGCAAGCAATCCCGTGACCGTTTCATATTTGTTGTCAATAAGTGCGACCAGCTTGACCCGGATAAAGGCGAAACTGTAGAGAAACTTCTTGTTACAGTCAGAAAATATCTTAAAGAAAGTTTCCAGATAGATGAACCTAATCTTTTCCCTGTCAGTGCTTTGACAGCCAAAATAATAAGAAAGCACCTCAACGGTGAAAAACTCACCAGAAGTGAAAAACGTGCTCTTGATGTCGATCTCTTCCTCGAAGAAGAAAAATGCCACTTTGAAAATTACGCAAAACTTTCACCATCATGTAGGGCACTCGTAAAGAGAAAATTTGAAGAAGCCAAAGCCATAGAAGATGAAGAAGAATCCGAATATCAGCAGGTTCTTATCCATACGGGAATACCTGCAATAGAAGCAGCAATAAACGAATATCTCAATAAATACGCTTACCCTATCAAAATAGAGGAAGCAATAAAAGACTTTGTCGCAACTATAGAAGAACAAAGTATGCGTGCCAATTTCGATGAAAAAATAGCAAATAATGCCGCACAGCTCAACGAAATAAGAGCACAGTTAAAAGATGCCTATGAAAAACATCAGATCGGACAGAAAGCATCTATTGAATTTAAGAAAAGAATAAATCAGCTTGAACTCAACGAACAGATAATCAGTGACAGACAGATCGAAATAGAAATGTACCTTGACAGACTTCTTGAAAGATACATCGGTATAGATGAAGTTGATATCGAAGAAGCAACCAATCTCGTCACAAAATTCAATGATGAGATCATCAGCTTCCAGTATACATACGCAGATAATCTTCAGGCATCTATCGAAAAAGAACTTATAGCAAAAGGCGAAAAAATGCTTGCCGAATATAAGTCATATCTTGACAGTATACTTGTAAATATACAAGTCGGAAACTTTGATTTCTTCAAGGTAAGAGCATTTGAACAAAAGACATTCAAGAGTGTCAACGAGCTTATCAGCAGTAATGTTCATAAAGAAGAAGTCTATGAAGATGTCGAACTTATCAATTTCAACAGAAACTGGTATGAATTCTGGAAGCCAAAGACTGTCACTATGCGAAGAGCTGCCGGAGTGCGTCAGACTGTTAATATCTCTCAGCTTGTTCAAAATGAGATAACAGATGTCAGCAATATAATAAAAGCCAATATCGAAAATATATTCCGTAATGCACAGAAGCAGACGGAAGAATTCAAAACGGAATTCAATAATAATATAGACTCATTAAATCAGGTTGTAGAAGGACTTCTTAACGAAATAAATGAAAAAGTATCCGACACCGAAAAAGTAAAAGCAGAGATAGAAGCAAACAAGAGCAAGATACTTTGGATAAATGATATAAAGAAACAACTGGATGATATTATGAAATTCTGATAAATTCTTTTATAGTAAACGCCCGGAACACAATACTTTTGTCGTTTACTGTTATATGTCATTTTTTGTTAGGAAGGAGGTCTGGGCCATGGAGATAGATTTAACGGGTTATGTTCCCAATGAGAAGATCATACAGTGTATTCATTCCAATGATTTGAAAGGTCTCAGAGAACATATCGGAATGATGGCTTATACCGACAGGGCATTTCTTCACGGCGAATTTGAAAAAGCTATTATGTATGTCATAAAAATTTGCGGCGTGCGTGATCTTTTTGAGCCTTTTTGTTCAGACCCGCCTATGAGAACAAGTTACCCCGATAAAAATTATAATAAAGAGGACTTTACAAAAGCCGTCTATGAACTAAAGAAAAACTTTTGTAAAGAACGGATACAGGATGTCAAAATCATCGGTCGGTATGTTTATTACAGCACTCAGATAGAAGCCGAAAAAATTGCGGAAATAGAGCGACAAAAAAAGCTTATGAGCGAAATGGTAATTAAATTTCCCGAAAAAGAAAAACAAAATATATTTCAAAAATTTATAAAAAAAATCAGAGGAGAAGATTGATTCTCCGAAAAACAATTCCCGCCTTTATTTTAAGGCGGGAATAAAAATTAAAGGAGCATATTTCTTATGGATATAATCAGAATAATATATGCGGTATTCTTTTTTCTCTTTGGTATAACCATCGGAAGTTTTTTGAATGTCTGCATTTATCGTATTCCCAAAAACGAAACGATCATAACCGTTCCCTCTCACTGCACCTCTTGCGGACATAAACTCAACTGGCTTGATCTTTTCCCTCTTTTCAGCTGGCTTTTTTTAGGTGGAAAATGCCGTTACTGTAAAGCAAAGATCTCATTTCAATATCCTCTCGTGGAATTATTGAACGGTCTTGCCTACTTAGGTCTTTTCCTTTATTTCGGTCTTAATGCCTATACAGTTTTCCTCTGTATTTTCTTTTCAGCACTCATCATAGTTTCGGGAACAGATATAAGGGAAGGTATAGTTCTTGACAGCATAAATCTTTTTATTCTTATACTCGGAATAATATATATGTTGTTTTTCGATCTTGATAACTGGTCATCACATCTTATCGGTTTTTTCTCCGTAAGTGTACCGCTCATAATAATCGCACTTTTAACAGGCGGAATGGGAATGGGCGATGTAAAATTGTATGCAGCGGCAGGTTTCTTTCTCGGCTGGAAATATGCTCTTCTCTCTGTTGTAATAATGTCAGTCATATCAGCAATATCCGGTATTATCTTTATGATTTTCGGCGGCGGCAGTTTTAAATCAAAGCTGCGTCTTGTACCGTTTATAACTGTTGCCATTCTTATAACCGTTCTTTGCGGTGATTCGATCATAAACTGGTATCTTTCATTTTTTGAATATTGATAAACATTATACACCCCACTGTTATCAGATGGGGTGTATGTATTGAACCTGTTAATCATTGTTTCTCTAAAAATTATGATTTTACCCTGATTTTTATATACACTCATTATTTTATAATACACTTACTTTTCTCTTCAATATTATCAAAAAACCACTTTGCATCATCTACTTTCATTCTTACACAGCCGCTTGACCTCTTTTCTCCGACGATACCATCTGTCACATTTCCGTTTATATCCATAGCTACCTAATGGAACAAATAGTCATCTTCTATTCTTACCCACCACATAGCACCGCTGCCAAGCCTTTCCGAATAGAACCATTCTCCTCTGTCACCTATCTCAAATTCCCCTTTTATCGTTGATGATACGTTTTTTCCGCTTGCACAGTCTAATTCCTTTATCAATCCCCATTTGCCTTTTTTCCCCTCAAATATGTTCACTCTCTGCCTTTCAATATCTACCCATACAAGTTTTTCCGTATCGCTCTCATATCCCATTTCATTCACATATTCTTCAAGTTCATCTCTACTCATAAATTCCGGCTTTTTATAGTTATCCGCTTCAATATCCAGATATTTGTAATATATCCACCCGTTTATATTTTTATTTTCATTATTCACAAGATACCACTCATACCCTCTGTCCCTGAGTACTTCCACCTTTTCATCCTTTTCAAATTTTCCGATTATACCTCCCTCATCGTAATACGAAAATACATCGCAATCCTCATTAATCACACCGTAAACAAAACTCTCATTCACTTTGTTTTCTTTCACATCATTCAGAGTACTTGTTTTCTCTTCATTTTCCGTCGTATTTTCACTTGTGATATCTATTTTTTCTTCTGTTTCTTTTTCCCCTTTTAATATTTTTTCCCTTTTTTCTCTTAATACATTTCTGTTTTCACAGCCGCATAATAAAACAATAAACGCTAATGAAAATATGATTTTCTTCATATGATCCCTCCCGAATAATACAATTTTATATTATTATAAAAAAACACCGATATTTTTTTATCTTTTCTTAATTTTTTATGCTATAGTTCTTGAATTTATTTCTATTTTATGTCAAAATAGAGATATAAGTATTTTTACTTTACCATATAATTTTATTTGGGTCAACCACCCATTTTATCTGGAGGCTTTTAATATGTTAAAAACAGACGTTGTCATAATCGGTTCCGGAATCGGTGCTTTAAGTGTTGCAGGCGAACTATGCAGGCACAACAAAAAAGTCACCATAGTCACAAAAGCCCTGCGAAAATCAAGTAATTCAAGTCTTGCACAGGGCGGTATATCAGTCGTTTTGTCCGATGAGGACAAATGCGAATATCATTACGAAGACACAATGATAGCAGGCTGTTATCATAATGATTCCGATGCTGTTATGGCATTAGTGACCAAAGCACCCGAAATAATAAAAAAATTCATCGACACAGGTATGGATTTTGATAAGGACAGTAACGGAAATCTTCTCTTCGGCAGAGAGGGAGCACACAGACTTTCCCGAATTATCCATGCAGGCGGCGACAGAACAGGTCTTAAAGTTGTCGAACAGCTTTTGAGAAACATAAACGAAAATGTTACCGTAAACGAAAATGAAATGGTACTTGATCTTCGTATATCGGGCAGTAAATGTAACGGGATAATCACAAGAGATAAAGATAACAACATAAAATACTACGAAGCTGATTATACCGTACTTGCAACAGGCGGAATAGGTCAGCTTTATCCCGCTACATCAAACGATACCACCATAACAGGTGACGGTCTTGCTATGGCATATCGTGCAGGGTGCAGGCTTGAAAATCTGGAATTTATACAGTTTCACCCTACCATGCTCACCATAAACGGAAAGACCCTCGGTCTTGTTTCCGAAGCAGTAAGAGGCTCCGGCGGCATACTCGTAAATGAAAAGGGCGAACACATTATGGAAGGTGTCCACCCGCAGAAAGACCTTGCCCCCCGTGATGTAGTTGCAAGAGAAGTTTATTCACACTATCTTGCGGGAGAAAAGATATATCTTGATATTTCAACCGTTGAAAATTTCAGAGAACATTTTCCGACAGTTACCGAAATATGCGAATCAAACGGTGTCGATCTCGGTAAAAAACTCATTCCCGTAGGACCCGGAGTGCATTTCCATATGGGCGGAGTAAAGGCAGGCGTAGATGGAACAACAGATATAGAATCCCTTTATGCTGTAGGCGAAGTAGCCTGCACAGGTGTACATGGTGCAAACCGTCTTGCAAGCAACTCTCTTCTTGAGGGTATAGTTTTCGGAGAACTTACAGCCGAAAAGATCCTTGCCTCAGATCTTCATTCGCAGCCTATGACAGATACATTTTCCGACATAACCTTGGGTGATCTTCCGACAAAAGCCGAGATACAGTCCAAAATGATGGAATTTGTAGGCATAGTCCGCCATGAAAGTGCAATAGATGAAATTATAAACTGGTTTAAAAAATATATGCCGGCAAACAATAATTTCGGCAAAATAGATATACTCCATACCCCAAATGATAAACTTGAAATATATAATATGCTTACCGTAGGTTATCTTATCGCAATTGCGGCAAAGAACAGGAAAGAAAGTCTCGGAGCTCATTATATAGAAAAATAGAAAGGAATAATGCGTATGAATATTTTACAAGCAAGAAAAGCTATTTCCGAATTTCTCATAGAAGATATAGGCACAGGTGACCTTTCGGCAGAACTTGTTTTTTCTCCCGATAAAGAGGGCTGCGGCATATTCCTTGCAAAGACAGACGGAATAATATCGGGGACAAGCCTTATTTCCCTTATATACGAAGTATACGGAGCAGATGTAGATGTCACCCTTTTCAAACACGACGGCGAGGAAGTAAAAAAAGGCGAGCATATTGCCCATGTAAGCGGATCGGTCATCGCCCTGTTATCGTGCGAACGCCTTATCCTTAATCTTATGCAGAGAATGAGCGGCATAGCAACAGCGACCCATAAGGCAGTTACTCTTTTAAATGACCCGTCTATCCGTCTTTGCGATACAAGAAAAACTCTCCCCGGGCTGAGAATGTTCGAGAAATATGCCGTCCGCTGCGGTGGAGGTTATAATCACCGTATCGGTCTTTATGACGGTGTAATGCTTAAAGACAATCATATAGCTTTTGCAGGCGGGATAAAAAATGCCGTTGAGCTTGTCCGTTCAAAACTCGGTCATATGGTAAAGATAGAAGTCGAAACCGAAACGGAAGAACAAGTTATAGAAGCCGTAAGTGCAAATGCCGATGTAATAATGTTTGATAACCGTACCCCCGATGAATTAAAGCACCTTACAACTCTTGTTCCCGCTCATATAATAACGGAAGCCTCAGGCGGAATATCGGCGGATAATATATCCTCATTTTCGGGAACGGGTGTCAATTATATCTCCCTCGGCTCAATAACACATTCCGCAATGCCGCTTGACATCAGCTTTAACAGTACGGAGGGCAAAAAATTATGAAAAACGAAATACTTGAAATAAAGAAAAAGTTAGGCTCGGATCTTCTTATCCTTGCGCATCACTATCAGAGCGATGAAATAGTATCTTTAGCCGATAATATAGGTGATTCTCTCAAACTTGCACAGATTGCCGAACAAAATAAAACAGCAAAATATATAGTATTCTGCGGAGTACATTTTATGGCGGAAACAGCCGATATACTTACGGAAGATGACCAGACTGTTCTCATGCCCGATAACAGCGCAGGCTGTCCTATGGCAGATATGGCAGATGATAAGCAGCTTGCAGTTGCATGGAGAAAACTTACCTCTCTTCTCGGAGATTCTATCCTGCCTATCACCTACATAAATTCAAAAGCTGTAGTCAAAGCCTGTTGCGGCGCACATGGCGGCACAACGGTAACAAGTTCCAATGCAAA
>JAFUUG010000036.1 GCA_017483905.1 Bacillota bacterium | reverse complement strand
TGCTTCGTCATAAATGCCGTCTTTATCGTAGTTATATGCACATAAAAGATAGAATTTAATGCGTTCATCGGTGTATTTTCGTATCATTTTTAGTTTCGATATAATCAGTTCCTTATCCTTAATGTTGTCAAAGGCGAAAGTACGGTCATTTGCGTATTTTGCTTTTTTGAAAAGATACTCGCATTTTTCTTCAGTTAAAAGCCTTTCGTCTACACCTTGTCTGAATTGAAATCTTTTTCCTGTTGCTATCAGTTCATCAAATACTTTTTTCCAATCGGCACAGGCAAGAATATTGTCATCAAGTAAACAGATATACGGTCTTGTTTCGTCTAAAAATTCCGAAACAGGAGAGTGTAGCCTGCTTGTATTGTAGTTTTTATTTACACAGAAACTGCAATGTCTTATACAGCCCCTTGTTGTATATCCTATCGAATAATCGGTGTAAAATGAAAACTCCCTTTTCTTTTCACCGTTTCCGAGTTTAGTTTGTACCCATTTATCGTATAAATGATAGTCGGGCATACAATGTTCTATGTAATTGGGCAAAGGCTCTGACTTGTCGTAGAAAAAACCTGTTCCGCCGTATTTTACAAAAGGCAGATTTAAGACTGCTTCGGGTATCTTCGTTTCTGTAAATACCTTTGAAATAAAAATATGATCATAATTTGTTAAGCTGCCATAGTCCGTCAACAGTTCAACATTATGACCTTTACTTTTGTAATATCCGCTTATTTTCATACACGCAAGATTCGGAAATCGGTGTTTCTTGTTATATATCAAGTCACCGTCTATAATGCCGATGTTCATTTTCCCGACACCTCCGCAATTCTATTGTCTGCCGTTTCTTGATATTCTTTCCGACAATACCCAATGCCGCATTTTTCCATTTACAATATTTATAAAATGGAATATTCCTGTTTTCAAATCGTTTTTTCTTCTCTCTCCAAAGATAGAAATAGTAATTGACGGTTTGGCTGTCGGTAGAGATATTGAAAACGGTATCATCGGTTATTGATATGGTTTCAAAATCTTTTATAAAGTCCTTAAATTCTGTAAAATTCATTTTCATTTGCTTACCCACCATTCAAAAACATCTTCCGCCGTATGCCAATTTCTATTGTCAAGTCCTCTTGCTTCTCGGTGTTTAAGCATACGGTCAAAGGCTCTCAAATAAAGTTCTTTGTATTTAGGGAATAACTCAAATTCCCTTAATCTGCCTTTCCTGCCTGCCATAGCACAACCAATACAGCCGACACGATTAAAACCTATATCATAAAGAGGATTGCGATATTTGCACTCATTGTCATAGTAATCCCATATCTCATCATCTGTAAAATCAATAATAGGGTTTATGATCGTATTTGCTTTTATCTCGCACCGTTCAAACAGCCGCCTTTTATCGTCATTATCATTTAAGAGTACGATTTTCTTTTCTTTATTGCGGTTTACATCTTCGTATATACCTCGTGTTGTTTTTCGCTTGTAGCTTTCTCCCCATCTGACACCTGTTGCTACCATACATTCCTTGCCGTTGTTTTCTTTCAGTTTTTCACAGCAATACCTCATCAGACGAGTAGGAGGAACAGTCTTTTTCACAATAAGCTCCCACATTGTCAATTCGGGATAATTGATTTTACATTTATACCCTTGTTTCTCCAAATCGGCAAAAACATTACGAATATGGTATACTGTTTGAGGTGCGTCTGCTGTTGTGTGATTATGTGAAACGATAAAATCTATTCCGCTTCTTTTTGCAAGTTCGAGAAGTACCTAGCTGTCCTTTCCACCGCTATATGCAATAATTAAAGGCTTTTCATAATAATTTTCGCTCATTTCA
>JAFUUG010000484.1 GCA_017483905.1 Bacillota bacterium | reverse complement strand
CTCAAGAGCACGCAAAGCCTGCTTGCCGGATTTGACAAGAGTGAGTTTATAGCGGCTGCCGAGAATATTGCTTATATTTTTTAAATTTAAGGAAACATCGTCTACGACTAATATTTTATTCATATTATATTTCTCCTTGATATGTATTTATCGGTTTGGATCATCTTTTAAATTATACTGGTGAGCAAAATAAATTTGCTCACTCAGTATAACTTTATGTACACGGCTGCGATAAAGTAAATAGCCGCTTTGCGGCACGCAGCCGGCACACTCGAAATCGGAAATATTTTCCGATTTCGAGTATAAATTTTATATAAATGACACTAAAAATGTCATTTATATAGTTATAAACAAATCGTCTGTATTTATTTTACTAAAATATGTTTAATATGTCAAGCAATAGAAAAAAAGAGGTATGGAAATACGGATCAATTCAAAAAAGAAAAATAAAACTGCCCCTTTTCGGAAATATTTCATGTGAAAAGGGGCAAATATTCAGATACGGTATATCCAGCAGCCGTTATTATACTCGGTGCAGCCATAACGGGCGGCTTGTGAGGTGTAGAGTTTATTTTTATCGGGGATAGCGATCGCTTGTTTTTCCCATCCGTTTTCGGTATAGGTGCCGTAAAGGAGTGAATCGTCACGACAATAGCAGGCAGCTATAAAAAGGCTAAATGAAAGAGGATAGAGTGAATCGTCTATTATACCGAGTTCTCCCGGAGTTATGAGATGCCATGTTGCTTGTTTTTCATCAACTGTAACAGGAGAAGAGATTACGGGACGGTTTTTAATGATATCTATATCCGAAAGAGGAGAGATATTTGGTTTTGGTATGTCGGATATGTCTTCTTTTTTCAGAAAGGTATAATGTTCGAGTTCGAGAACATTTTTTCTGAATTCGGAAACGACAGAATTTAAATCGATATTTTCGGCGAGAGAATTATCAACAGTATCAACAGAGTTATCAACAGAATTATCATTGTCGGAAGATGTTATATTATCGGCATTTTCGATAGTTGTGAACATATCAACATTATTTTGTTCAAAAGTATCAAAATTATCGGGGATTTTATCAAAACTTGGCTCATTTTGGTGAGAGTTATCAACAAAATTGTTGACAGATTCGTTGATAAGTTCATAACTCTTTTTTAGAGCAGTAATATTTGTGCCGCTTTTTCTGTTGACAACTTTTGAAGTATATCCTATCAACGGAGTACGGAGAGAATTATTTTCTTCTATAACTATCGCTACTGTGTCAAATGCCTCGATTTTCTTACTTTCGATATCATCGGGATCGAATTCCCATTTAAGAGAACCTTTTCCCGAAGAGTCAACGGGTACGTTCCCTATGGGAGAATAGGCGTTTTCTCCGGCAAGGACTGCTTTATAGGCTTTATCGGTCTGAAGACCCTGAACGGAGATATTTATTTTTCCGTTTCCGTTTCTTATTTCAATTATACCCTGACCCATACATGGTCTTGATGTCATATTATACTCCGGTGAGTCCTGAATGAGAGGTATAAATAATCTTGCGTATCGGCGTGAATATATCATGATGTTACCTCCGTAAATATTTCTATTGTAATAAGGTATGAGAAAAAGTGCGGTAATATTCGTTTTACGAATGATTTAATGAAAATTACGGAAAATATTTATTGCGGTATGGTAATTTTATTTAATGTATGATATAATTACATATAAATATACGAAAATGGGTGAGGAAAGGAGAATATTATGTCGAGAGTTATTATAGCATCTTATGATGATGAAATGAGAAGTATGCTCAAATACAGCCTTGACAGTAAGGAATATAATGTATATACGGCATATAATATCGGAAGTGCGATGGAATTATTTGATGAGGACGATCTGAATGTATTGATATATGACCTCGATAATGGAGGATTTCCGAAACAGACGATAGAGGAATACTGCACAAATCATCATTTACTTGTCATTCTTACGGGAAACGATACAAGTATGGCTTTTAAATGTTTTAGTGACCAGATAGGAGAATTCATAATAAAGCCGGACAGTTTTGAGGATATGTTTACTTATGAATTTTTTGAAGCACTTGAACACAGAATAGGAAGATATTTTGATGAAAACAGAAATGCTTCTCACAAGCCACAGAAATCGAAGATACCTACTATGCCTAAGGCATCACTTATAAATTACAACACAACTAAGCTGAGTGCCGATCTCGAACAGGAAAAGGTGATAGTGATTGGTGCAGCGGCAGGCGGTGGCGAGGCTATATCGGAAATACTTACATCTCTGCCTAAGGATATGCCTCCGATAGCCATTGTAGGAACATTTCCAAGAAATATGACACATTCGTTTATTCAGAGAATGAATAATTACAGCAAGCTACTGCTTAAAATGTGTGAAGGAAATGAATATATGATACCCGGAACGGCGTATTTTGCTCCCGAAGATACTCATATAATGATAAACAGATACGGAAAAAGACTCACGATAGAATGCGGCAAGGGAAGAAAGATAAACGGGGTAAGACCGTCTATAGATATACTCTTTAACTCGGCATCGGAGATAACCAAGGAAAATGCCATAGGTGTGCTACTTACGGGAAACGGTGTTGACGGCGTAAAGGGGCTTTGCAATATAAAGGATAAAGGCGGCAGGACTTTATGTCAGGATATTGACAGCTGCGTGGCAAAGGATAAAGTAAAGATGGCTAAAAGCCTGAATGCAAGCAATAAATTCGTCAGACTTTCGGAAATGTCGAAAGTGCTTCAGGATATGGTTTTAAGGGATTGAAAATAAAATATGAATATAAAGGATATGTTTTCGGGGAAATACCCCGATGATCTCAATAAAAGTGAGACAAGGAAAAAAGTAATAAAAATAGCTTGGCCCGCACTTGTCGAACTTTTTCTCGTTCAGCTTTGTACCCTTATTGACAATATGATGGTTGGAAAATTATCTCCTACGGCATTGGCAAGCGTTGCTTACTGCACGCAGCCGAGATTTTTATTGCTGTGTGTATTCGTTGCACTTAATTCCGGGGCTACTGCCGTAATTGCAAGGTACAAGGGAGCAAATAACAAAGAAGATGCGAACGAGGCTTTTGCGCAAAGTTTGATAATGACTTTCTGGATGTCGATAATACTTTCGGTGACAGGTTATATCTGTTCCGAAAGGCTCGTGGTATTTATGGGAGCGGAATCCGGGCTTGCGATAAGATATGCAACGGAGTATATGCAGATACAGATGGCGGGATTCATATTCAATGCGCTTACCCTTACAATATCGGCAGGTCTGAGAGGCATAGGAAAAACAAAGATAAGTATGTACTATAATCTGACGGCAAATGTGATAAATGTCATACTTAATTATCTGCTGATATACGGTAAATTCGGATTTCCGAAAATGGAAGTTGCAGGTGCATCGCTGGCTACCGTGATAGGACAGGTGGTATCATTTATCATAGCCGCTGCGGTAGTCATGAATAAGAAGTCTTATCTTTATGTAAGGTTTAAAAGCATCGTAAAGATAAACTTTGATATGTGCAGGAAAATACTTAAAATAGGAATACCCGCAATGGGCGAGCAGCTTATGCTGAGATTCGGACTGATCGTATATACACTGACAGTTACAAGCCTCGGAGAAAAGCTGTATGCTACACATCAGACGGCTCTTAATATAATGGGACTCTCCTTTATGAACGGACAGGCTTTCGGTATAGCCGCTACAAGTCTTATAGGGCAGAGTATGGGCTATAAAAGACCGGATCACGGAAAAGCTTATACATACGAATGCAGAAGATACGGAATGATATTTTCGATAGTACTTGCGATATTCCTTGTGGTATTCAACAGGGAGATAATGTCATGTTTTACCGATGATGAATATATAATAGATACAGGCTGCAAGCTATTATGGATAGTTGCGATAAATCAGCCGATACAGGCAGGTCAGCTCATAGTAAGCGGTGCTCTGAGAGGAGCAGGAGATACAATGACGGTGGCTGTGTCTACATTTCTCGGCATGGCGATATTAAGACCGATAGGAAGCATTATAGCGGTAAAAGTGCTTGGACTCGGAATAATGGGTGCATGGGCAGCGGTACTGATAGATCAGGTGGTGCGTTCTGTGATAGTGTATGCAAGATTTGCGGGAGAAAAATGGAAAAAGATAGAGATATGAGGAAAATGAAATGAAAAATAAAATAAATATGCGGAAATTATGGTTTGCATGGCTTCTCGGAACTGCGGCTCTTGCATGGCTGATACTCCATTTTTGGCTGAGGTATCCAAGCTGGACTGTGATACCTGTTGTAATGATATATGTCTTTCTGAGTATGATAATATTCAGGGGATATTTTCTCGGAATGTCGGGAAATTATTATCTTATGACAAACAGGATAGAAAAAGCCGTTATGATGTATGAAATGGCGGTCAGGAACAATACGGGAAATGTAAAGGCATTATATAATTATGCCAACATACTTCTGCACGAAAAAAGAACGGAAGAGTCTATAAAGCTGCTTGAAAAGGCGATGCAGCTAAATACCGATGTATTTTACGACAAGAATATAAGGCTGTCCCTTGCAAGCTGCAAATGGATAAACGGGGAGATAGACGAGGCTATAGATATACTGGAAGAACTAAAAAAATTATATGATTATGTGAATCCGTCGGCACTTACGACACTTGGCTTCTTTTATTTTCTGAAAGGCGATAATGAAAAGGCTCTCGAAAATACAAACAGGGCTATAAAGGATAATGATGCACACGCTCCGGCATGGGATAATCTCGGACAGATATATTACAAGGAAAAAAATTATGAAGAGGCTGAAAAGAGTTTCCTGAAAGCACTTGAATTAAAGCCGAAAATGGTGGACAGCAACTATTATCTCGGGTGCGTGTATGAGGAAAAGGGAGATACGGAAAATGCGAGAAAATATTTCCTTGCGGCGAATGAGTGCAATATATCGGCGATGAATACCGTTTCGGTGGAGGAAGTCAGGGATAAGGCGAGCAAGTATAAGTAAACCCTCATGCCCCGCAGAGGCATCACCATAAATGAAACATTGAGGGCGCAAAAGTATTTTATAGCTGCAATTATTTCTCTCGGCTCTTTGTAATATTTTTCCTCTTTAAATAATATTATATAAGGAAACATACTATTACTTTCCGGAGGAAAAAGATATGAACGAAGAAAAAAAATTCCACAAACATTCTGTAGTCATTGAAAAGCGTGAAAAAACAACGGTCACAGGCATACTTGATGTGATCTCTTTTGATGAAGAGCTTGTAATAGCGGAAACGGAAATGGGCGTTATCCTGCTCAAGGGCGAAAATCTTCATGTCAATAAAATAGACCTTGATAAAGGCGATCTTGATATTGACGGTAAAATAATCTCTCTTGTTTACGAAGAAAAAGGCACTTCGGGAAAAAGCAGCTCAATATTTGACAAAATATTCAAGTAAAGCGGTGATACAGTGATATTGTCATTTTCAGAACAAGCAATGATTTTCTTATCTACCGTATGTATCGGTTATATCATCGGCTTTGCATACGATATTATCCGTGTTTTTCGCAATATAATAAAACACCATGAAATAATAAAGCAAGCCGAAGATCTGCTGTACTGGTCGATCTCCGCCATAAGTGTTTTTATTCTTCTTCTTAACGAAAACAACGGAGAAGTAAGGTTTTTTATGATAATCGGCTCATTTATCGGAATAATACTCTATTATCTTACATTAAGCAGTCTTTTTATAAAAACATCAATGAAAATATATAATATCATAAGAAAAATAATTTCCGAACTGATTGAAATAATCCTTACACCTTTCAGACTTCTCTTTAGTCCCTTAAAATATATAATAAGAAAATTAACAAAAATTTTAAATTTTTCAAAAAAACTATTGAAAAAATATATAAAATGTGTCAAAATAAATAGTAAGATTCTTTTCTTTAAAACTCTTAAAGAAAAGACGAAAAATATTTTTTTTCATGATTTTCATAATAATGAAGAAAAAAAGGACGATACAAATGAGAAAAGATGCCATTGAAGCAAAAAAGCTATCCGAAAGCCTTGAAGATCAAAAAAAATTCTTGAATATATACATGATACTTTTTGTCTTGCTTATAGTTCTTCTTACGGGAGTCTGTTATCTTGAATACGAAAAAAATCTGACCCTTGATAATAAGATCGAACAGATCCAAAAAGATATTGAAATTGAAAAAAACAAGACAGAATCTTTAAATGATATGCTCAAAAATCATGACAGTGATGAACACGTTGAAAAAATCGCAAGGGAACAGCTTGGCTACGTCAAACCAAATGAAATAATATATATCGACAGAAACAGCAAATCCGGCAATTGAGTGTATCCATCTGCGTTACTTGTCCTATGCAATGTATTATCATCGGCTTTACAGGATTTCACAGCGTAAAATTATAAGAGTATCCGATAAATTTAACGATTGCAATATACACACCGGTGCAAAAAACTGCAAATATATTGAAGAAAATGATGAAGTTTGTTATAGTGCCGTGGAATATACAGATCATAATAATGGCTGTCAATGGGTTGATTGATTTATCCTTGAATTATAAGAAAATTATAAAAAAGTAATTGACAAATCAACATTTATATGGTAAAGTTGTATAGTAACTTAAAGTTACATATATATATATTGTTTTAATTTTTAGGAGGATTTTTTCATGAAAAAAGGTACAGTAAAGTGGTTCAATGCTGAAAAGGGTTTTGGTTTCATTTCAGTTGAGGGCGAAGATGACGTATTCGTACATTTTTCAGCTATCAATTCTGAGGGTTACAAGACTCTTGATGAAGGTCAGCAGGTTGAATTTGAAGTTGTTCAGGGTGCTAAAGGACCTCAGGCTGCAAACGTTGTTCGTTTATAATCTACGTTTATAATTCATGCATTGCATATTTTATATATAACATAGTTATGCGACAGTCTAAAAGGCTTATTCGGTAAGTAAGCTGGAATGTATCAAGCTGTATTGCATAGGCAGATATAGTTACATGGTACTGCATAAGTACAGATTTAAGGGAAAATGCAAGTCTACTTTCATAAATAAGCAAAAAAAGAGAATCAGTAAGTGATTCTCTTTTTTCGTATGTATGTTTGGCGGGTACGCATTCTGACAGCGACAGCAGAAGTAATACAGCCAAAGCCAATGGTATTGATCTAAAGGAATGCAGAGACAAATCTCCGCTCTGACGAACAAAAATATATAATTTACAGTATTTTTCAATAAAATTTTTTTGAAATTTAATGAATTATTTTGTTTGTGCAATGTATTTGTGTGCTGTCGTCAACACTAAAGAAATATATAAATTATGCAATATCACAATTTCTGAAAAAATAAATTTAATGCCATATTTATAGTAAACGACAAAAGTATTTATACTTTTGCTCGTTTACTCGCGCCGGCTGCGTGCCGCAAAGCGGCTAACTACCTTGTACGCAGCCGTGTGCATACCCCGTAGGGTTATAGTAAACGACATTTTTTAATGTCGT
>JAFUUG010000483.1 GCA_017483905.1 Bacillota bacterium | reverse complement strand
TAACCGTTTCTGTCTGTGTTTAAGAATAATGCTTTTTTCATTTTATGTTCCTCTGTGGTTTAGGTTATTTCAAAGGCATTTCTTTTCCTTTGTTGTAAACATATTTACCTCTAAACCGCAGAAATATCCAATTATTTTTTGCTATAAAACGTACAAATATGTACCTTTGAGGTTGGCGGTTGATTGTGTATAACATCTAATGAACTTTGCAGTAATGCGGGAGAATCAGCAAAGCTACGATTTTTCAATGTTGGTATAAAGAACACAGATATTAAGCTGATATTCGTATAAGCAAGATTGCAAAATTGAGCGGATAAACTTTGCAATACCAACATTAACGATTGTAGTGGTCAAGTGTTTTTGTAACACTTGTGGCTAAAATGTTTCTGCTGATCTACAAGCGCATTTATTCCACGGTCTGCTTGACAACGAGTCTCCTGCGGTATGGTAAGGGACGATGCAGCTAACTGTTACAAAATTTTACATAAGAGAACCTCAAAAATTGCTGTTCGCAGTTTTAGAGGTTCTCTTATGCCTTTTTTCAATAGAAAAGCAAGTAAAGACGCAGAGAAAAGCGAAAGGAATGAAACTATTTATGAAGAAAAATTTGAGATTTGGAAAGATACCGGTTGCAGGCTTGGCAGCCACCATTGCGGTATCGGGTGCGGCAGGAAATTTGCCCGTGCTTGATTCGCTTGGGATGAATGTGGCGGTGTATGCGGCATTGGATCCCATAAGCTATATAGATGCGCCGATTATGGCAGGCGTTGCGGAGCTAAAACCGGAAACTACCAATGAATATACTGTCTTAACGCAGGAAATACTGAACTCGCCGTTGGCTGAAGGCACATATTACATAAGCAGCGGGATAAATGTGACGAACAGAATAACTTTGGCGGGAAACGTCAAGATCATCTTAAAAGACGGCACATCATCCACATTTGAAGGGGGCATTGCCGCAGGCAATCACACTGTTACCATATACGGGCAGGAAAATCAATCGGGCGAGCTTATTATCGGCAGCAAATCGAAGGATCTTGAAGCTGTCACATCTACAACCGATGTAACAATAAACGGCGGAAATATCAAGATAACAGGCTATAATGCCGTAGCAAACAGCGGAGATAACGGCAGCGATGCGGTTTATGCCGACAACCTCTTCATAAACGGCGGTAACGTGGAGATAACGGCAGGCAGTATTGACCCAAACAGTAGTTCCACTACATCTTACGGTTTGAGCGGTGATGGCGCAGCAAGTGGAAAACTCTTCGTAAGCGGCGGAAGCTTGACGATAAAAGGCGGCGATGGCGGTTACCACGAGGTTATGGCGCATGGTTTTGCCTCGCAAGGTTCCGGTGCGGTATACGGAGCTGTAAATGTAACTGCAGGAAAATTGGTCGCTATAGGCGGTAAAGGCGGCAGGGGCACGCTGGAAAGCGAAAGAGATGCCGATGCTCTGCCGTCGACTCTTACAACATCGCTGCCCGTATATGCAGGCAGCAGTGCGGTAGATGCAATAAAAACATCTTCGGATCAGATAAGCGGAAAGTTGTATGTGGAAGTTGGCGGGGAAGAACTTGATCCCGTAGAGTATCTGAAAGAAACCGTTTCGGACAGCGGAGTAACATTTACCAAGGAAACAACCGACGAATACAAGCCTTTAACACAAGAATGGGTCAGCTTGGCTGAGGCCGAAGCAAGTGCAGGCGATAAAACCATAACATTGCTGGCAGGCACATACTACTTGAATGAGAACATTGAAGTATCATATCCTTTGCTTTTTGACGGTGATGTAGTTTTCATACTGAAAGACGGTGCAACACCGACATTTAAAGGCGGCATAAGTGCAGGCGGACACAATTTTACTGTATATGCACAGGAAGGCGGCACAGGTAAACTTGTCTTAAAGTACACGGAATTATATGATGTGAGTATTTACGACACTGTCATCGGTGCATCATCCATCACCATAAACGGCGGAAATATTGAGATAGAAGGCTTTCAGGCGCCTGACGACAGTAATAGAGAGGGACGCGCTGCAGTAACTTTAGATGTAAATGGTGCTAATGTTATG
>JAFUUG010000482.1 GCA_017483905.1 Bacillota bacterium | reverse complement strand
ACGATATGTACTTTGAGTTTAAGGGACAGCGTTTCGAGGTTCTTTATTTTATGCCGAATTACAAGAGAAACGATTTAGTTGAATTTTACTGTAAATTGATGATCGAAGGAGAGAATGACTATGGCAAGAGCGAAAGCGAATCCGACAGCGGAGCCGGAAATGAAGAAAGCATCACTTGAACAGCTTATAAAGAAAAAGCTCGAAAGAGATGGACAGCGGAATGCTACAAAAGAAATATATGTAAAAAGCCTTGATTCGTATATAACTGTATCCAATCCGAGCGATACGGCAAGGATCGAGTTTGCGGATAAGACAAAAACGGGCAGCTACATTGATATGATGGAGGCATACAGTAAGCTGATATACGATAACTGTGTTATTCTCCATTCAAAGAAATTACAGGAGAGCATAGAAGTTGATTATCCGTATGACACGGTAAAGGCGATATTTACCACAGACGAAATTGCGGAGATCGGTGTGCAGGTCTTGAACTTTTTTGATGAGGATACCGATGAATCCGAAGAAGCAGACGAGAAAATAAAAAACTGATAGAGCGTGATCCCGAATTAAATATGCTCGCCTTTTTTGCCGTGCGGGGTATTCCGCCGGAACAGATAATCGAAAAAGGAGCATTGACAAAGAGGTTTTACTATCACGCTATGGAACTGTATTACAAGGAAAAAGCGGAACTTATCAAACTTCGAGGAGGTATCGGATAAATGGGGAAAACAATAAATACTATCTTAAACCTCCAAGATAAGCTGAGTCCGAAACTTTCTCAGGCGGCGAAAAATGCTTTGATATTTAAGGCGAAACTTCAAAGCTGTGAGGGTGCGGCACAGAATGTAGATAAGTTTTTAAGCGGACTGGGCAAGACCGCTGTGGCTGCTACTGCGGCGGCAGTTACGGGAATGGCGGCATTTGCAAAAGAGTCTGTCGAAACTTACGGTCAGTTTCAAAAAAGCATGAGCAATGTTGCGGGGATATTAAGCATTGATAAAAGTTCCGAGGCTTATGCACAGCTTTCAAATGCGGCACGAGAAGCAGGAAAAAGCACAACGAAAACTGCCTCCGAGTCAGCCGATGCCCTTTCCTATATGGCTCTTGCGGGTTGGTCTACACAGGATAGTATGAAAGGCTTGATGCCTATTCTTCACGCAAGCGAAGCAACGGGAGCAGACCTTGCGACCACCTCCGATTTGGTAACAGACAGTATGTCGGCGCTCGGCTTAAAAACCGATGAACTTCAGCATTACCTTGATGTATGCGCAAGAGCGCAAAATAAATCAAATACATCATTAACACAAATGCAGGAGGCATATATCGCCGTCGGAGGTACATTCAAGACATTTAACACTCCTTTGCAGGAATCGGGAGCGTTGCTCGGAATACTGGCGAACAGAGGTATAAAAGGCTCTGAGGCGGGTGTCAGACTTCAAAGCACACTCATAAACCTTACAAAGAAAAGCGGCGAAAGTGCGAAAGCAATGAAAGACCTCGGCATT
>JAFUUG010000481.1 GCA_017483905.1 Bacillota bacterium | reverse complement strand
TAAGGATCTTCTAGCGAAATACTCGGGATAAGACTGAAAGCTTCAATATGGTTAATGCTATATTGGAGCTTTTTTGTATAAATCCGCTTTTTATGAATATTATATAATAAGGCGGTGATGAAATTGGGAAAAAGAGTAACGGGTCTTATTTTTCTTTCGACAGGGGTAGGAATGTTGATGGCAAGTCTTCTGCCGGGGTGGTGGATATTATTTGGCGGGATATGCGTGATAAATGGATTTTGGCTATTGTTCTTAGCATAAAAAAGGAAACACTTCAAATTTTCAGAAGTGTTTCCTTATTTTCAGCCATTTATGAGGTAGCCTTTTTCTACACATTCATCAAGAAGCGACAGCAAATATTTCTGTAGTTTTTCGTTTCCTTGGGAAAAACCCATATTCATAGCTTTTTCGAGTACCTGACTTTTCTTTACGCCGTTTTTTATCCACATTTTTCCCTCGGTGAGATAGTTGAGCATTATAGGCTGTAATCTGTCAAGCATATTTGCAAATATTGATTCTTCCGTTTTTCTTTCTTCAAATTCATTCCAAAGAGAATATATTTCTTTTTCCTGATGTGAAGGAAGTATTGAGAATAATTTGTCGGCAGCGGCTTTTTCACGGTCTGCTTTATCTGCATTTCCTTTTTCATCGTATAAATATGTATCACCTGCGTATATCTCAACAAGGTCATGAATGAGAACAAGTTTTATGCACTTTAAAATGTCAGTCCCATCTGGAGCATACTCACCGAGAATGATACAGAACATTGCAAGATGCCATGAGTGTTCGGCGTCATTTTCATGACGGGAGTTGTCAGCAAGAAGTGATTGTCTGAATATTTCTTTCAGTTTGTCGATCTCTTTTAAAAATTCTATTTGTTTTTTTAGTTTTTCCATGGTTTTTCCTTTATAAAATTCGGCTGTACACTTATGTACAGCCAAATTTTCAAAATATATTATTTAGCATTTTTTCTGCTTTCTACGACTTTCTGCTGAACATCACGAGGAACATCTTCATAACGAACAAATTCCATTGTATAGCTGCCTCTGCCTTGTGTCATAGAACGAAGGTCAGCGGTATATCTGCTCATTTCAGCAAGAGGAACTTCTGCGGAAATCACCTGCTTTGTACCTTCTTTATCCATACCGAGGATACGACCTCTTCTCTTATTCATATCACTCATTATATCGCCTGTATAAGCATCAGGAACAGTTACTTTAACTGATTCGATAGGTTCCATAATGGTTGGATTTGCCTGCTCAAAAGCATCCTTGAATGCCATCTGTGTAGCCATTTTGAATGCCATTTCTGAAGAGTCTACAGGGTGATAGGAACCATCTAAAAGAGTAGCCTTTATTCCGACAACAGGATAGCCTGCCATAGGACCTGCCTTGACAGAATCCTGAAGACCCTTTTCAACAGCAGGGAAGTACTGCTTAGGAACGGAACCGCCGAAGATCTTTTCTTCAAATACATATGATTTTGTTAAGTCACCCGATGGTTCAAATTCCATAACTACATCACCGAACTGACCATGACCGCCCGACTGTTTTTTATATTTTCCTCTTACCTGAACTTTTTTGTTTATTTTCTCTCTGTAAGGGATGGTTACGGGAACGAGCTGAACATCTATCTTGAATTTGTTTTTGAGTTTGCTTACAAATATATCAAGATGAGTATCACCGAGACCATAAACGACTGTCTGCTTTGTTTCTTTATTTACTTCGACTTTTATTGTCTTGTCTTCTTCCATTATCTTTGCGATAGCCTGAGCAAGTTTATCATCATCACTCTTGCCGACAGGAACTACACCCATTGAAAGCAAAGGAACAGGATATTCTGTGGCAGGGAGAAAAGCTCGTCTTTCATTTTCACAAAGAGTATCGTTCGTGCTTGTGTTCTGAAGCTTTGCGATAGCACCGATGTCGCCTGCTTTTATTTCGTCAACTTCGATCTGCTCTTTACCTCTGATGACATATAATCTGCTTATTTTTTCGGCAAAGTTTTTGTTTACGTTCTTTACCATGGTATCTCTTTTCATAATGCCGGAGCATACTTTGAAAATACTGAGTCTTCCTACATAAGGATCGGCAATAGTCTTAAATACGAATGCAGACATAGGGTCGTTTTCGTCACAGTTTATCTCCACTATTTCATCAGTCTTTGGATTGATTGCAGCGGAAGTTGCATTTACAACACCTGTAGGAGGCAAGAATTTGTTTATGGAATTCATAAGCACTCTTATACCGATGGTCTTGATAGCTGCACCGCAGAGAACAGGGGTAACTGTGCCGTCAACGATACCGATATTAAGTGCATTGTGGATCTCATCTATACTGAAAGATTCTTCGTTAAAGAATTTTTCCATAAGCTCGTCACTTGTTTCGGCAACGGCTTCTTCTATCATATTTCTCATAGTTTCAACTTCATCATCGAAACCTTCGGGCATTTCGCAAGGCTCAACAAGACCCTGCTCAAATTTACGGGCTTCTCTTCTTATGGCATTGATAAAGCCTATAAATTCTCCGTTTTCATAGAAAGGTATCTGTAAAGGTGCGATGCTTTTTCCGAATACCTGCTTTAATCCTTCGATAACTTCATCAAGATTTGCGTTTTCATCGTCCATACCGTTTACAAAAATCATTTTAGGAATATTCATCTGCGTAGCGTATTCCCATGCAATCTCTGTACCTACTTCTATGCCTGACTTTGCATTTACAACGATAAGAGCAAGATCTGCAACGCTTAATGCTTCTTTTACTTCACCCGCAAAATCGAAATATCCCGGGGTATCGAGAAAATTGATCTTTTCATCAAGCCATTCAACAGGAATTAT
>JAFUUG010000480.1 GCA_017483905.1 Bacillota bacterium | reverse complement strand
TCACAAGCAAAAGAAACAAAAAAGATGATTATTGAATTTATCTTATCCGGACAGTGTTGTATATTTAGAAACAAAAATGGTGAATTATATTTTTTCGGTCCGAATGCTTACTACGAAGAACTCAATGAAAGTAAAGCAGTTACTTTAATAATGGATATTTGCCGAAAATTATTGAATATTAATACAAATGAATATGATTACTCGTATTTTAAAGGTATTTATAAATTATTATCGGTAACTCCGGAGATACATATACCTGAAAATTATAATACAGAAAATTTGCTTGCATTTAAAAATAGTATTCTAAATGTTAAAACAAATGAAGTTTATGAAAATAATGGTAATATATTCATTACTTACAATATAATTGCAAATTTTGCCCCTAATTTAAGTGATGAATTTCCAACTCCAAATTTTGATAAATTTATAGACAGATATACAGGCGGCGATGATTTGCTTAAAGAGCGACTCCTTCAGATGTTAGGTTATACGATTTCTCCTGATAATGACGGACAGCTTTTTACCATACTCTACGGACCACCGATGACTGGAAAAACTACCTTATTGGATTTCGTAAGGATGCTCTTCAGTAAAGAAGCTATATCAGAACTTTCATTAGAACAATGTAAAGAAAAATTTAAGCTTGGTGAATTGGATGGCAAAGCTGTCAATATGTGTGGTGATCTTTCAAGTGATCCGATAGACAACAACACTGTGGCAATAATAAAAAAGCTGACGGGAAATGATGGATTAACGGCTGAACATAAAGGAAAAGACCCGTTTAGGTTTAAAAACAAAGCTAAATTTATAGCTTGTACCAATCATAAAATAACTATTAATGTCGATGACCCTGGACTTGCGAGAAGAATGGTATTTATTCCTCTGCTTTATCCGGTAGAATATAAATTTTCAGCAGAAGCAGTGATAAATACTCTGTTACCTGAAATTGATGCTATTGTAATAAAATTGTTGAATGCTTATAATCGTTTGAGGGCAAATAATTATGTACCTCAGCCAATAAGCATAGGATATGGTGCGGAAACATTTTTAGAGGTAAAGAGCAAGGATATCATCAGAAATATGCATATAGCAGATTTCTTTGGTAGCTGTTGTGTATTTGATCCAAATGAGAAGATTTATATTGATACACTATATATGGCTTATATGAAGTTTTGTCAAGATAATCTTTTTGAATATCACAAGACACAACAAAGTTTTACAACAGAATTGAAGAATTATCTTTCCGGTGCTGTAAAGAATCAACAAATTGAATTCTCAAAATTCCGCTTAAATAACCAACCACCTAAAAGCGGCATAAAAGGAATAGCACTGAAAGTATGATCTTCTTATGGTGGCGTGCAAGGATCAAAGTTTTTTAAATGCATAGCTGTTATGCTCACGAGTGAAAGAACAGACACTCGTGAGTAATAACACAGAAAAAATCAACTATTATGTTAATATATTATAATAATAGAATAAGAAGGTGAGATCAATGTATCGAAAAGTTATTCATTCTGCCGAGAATATCGGTATGTTAAAGCAGGAGCTTACAGCTTTCAGGGCGAGGGTCACTGCCGATAAGCTGCACAGGCTTGGCATTGGTGAGGCTGAGATGGCTTCCGTTATAAATTCGGAAGATTTCATACCGGCTGAAGCAAAAGGATTATAATTTCTATAGTTTTATTTCTCCTGCTTCTTTTTGGGCAGGGGAATGTTTTATTATGAAGGGAGTGGATCTATGGGAGATAAAAGGAAGATTG
>JAFUUG010000479.1 GCA_017483905.1 Bacillota bacterium | reverse complement strand
ACTTGTTACCGTTGTGGTTTCGGTGCTTTCCGATGTACTTTCGGAAGTTATTTCCGCTTTCATATCCTTGTCATACAAAAGAAACTGTGTCTGTGGGGCATCAGATACGGAAATTGCCCCCACAACTCCGCATTGTGTACCCGTAATCAAAGCAGCACTCAATAATGCCGCCATAAAAATTTTTGATATTCTCATAAATTTACCCCTCTCCATTGTCTGCTCTATAATGTCTGTGAGAATATACTGTTATATCAGATTATGTGGCGGTTTCAACGAGAGAAACCGCCATTTTGCCAATTAGAAATTGTAAATCAAAAGGCTGTCTTGTGTCAGCACATCTGTCTTTGTATTGATGCCCGAAGTTGTGATTATATCTTCACTCTCAAACTTTATTACCTCAAATTCAGGTGCTTCATATTCCTTTTTCATTCCTTGTTCTCCTCTCATTTCATAACGATATTAAATGCCATTTCGGGCAGTGTCGTTTTACCCTTTATCTCAAAAGCAAGAAGATATTTTACGCCCATATTTTCCGCTTTGATAATACTTCCGTCAGGCAGCTGAACGCTCTTATATACCGTATGTACTTTTCCGTCCGCACCGCCGTCAAGCTCGCTGTTATGCGCTCCATCGTCGCTGTCTTGAACAGGCTTTATAATATTTCCGCTGCCGTCAACGATCGCAACATAATCAGAAGCTTTAACTTTAGCCGCCGTTTCTTCATCTATAAGATAGATAAGATACAGATTTGTTCCGTCGGTGCAATATCCGATATGTGGTTTGCCCTCAACCAACTTATAATTTACATATTTTGCAGTATATGTCACATTTTCCGTAACTTCGGAAATATTCTTATCCCAACCTACGAACACATATCTGCCGTTTTCATCCTCTGCCTTTGTCGGAGTTTCGCCGTTATAAGTCGGAGTAGTGCCATACTCAACATCTTCATCGGTTTCAAGTGTAGTTTCGCCGTTCTGCCAAGTTACAGTATACTTGTTTATCTCCCATTGTGCGTAAAGAGTGATTTCTCCGTCAGCTATAAGATTATTTACACCTTGCTTGTCTGTATAACTCTTATCGCCTGTGCCGTCCGCTTCGGTATTCCACCCTGCAAAATGGTAGCCTGTGCGTGTAAATGCGTTTTCTGTCAAATTCTGTGCGGTATCATAAGTAAACTCCTGATCGGTCATAGTTCCTGTACCGCCGTTTTTATCAAATTTTACGATATAGGTGTTTGCCGTCCAGTTTGCCGTATATTCCTTATTTTCCATACTGCCTTTTTTTATGGTGACTTCCTTTGTAGGCTCTTCCTGCCCCTCATAAGTCCACCCTGTGAATGTATAGCCTGTCTTTGTCGGCTCAGCAAGGGTAATATCATCGTCTTCCACCGTATAAGAAGTTGGGTTTCCATTTTCGGCATTTTCAACACCTTTATAGGTTATCGAATATTCTACGGAAGTGCCGTCGGAAGTTACGCTCATATCCTGTTCGCCTACCGTTGCGGTATAATATCCTTCGCCGTCTGCCGTTTTCTCTTCATTATCGACTTTTACAGTACCTAAATTGTATCCGTCTTTTGCAGCCACCTTGAATTTGACTTCCGCACCTGTTTTATAATAATCTTTGCCGCCGATAGTCACAATATTTTCGTCATTATCACAGCTTTGTCCGCTTATTGCGATATTATCGCCGCCCTTTATGGCATAAACGTGTGTACTTCCTTTGTCGCTTATTTCTTTGTCAGTTCCGCCATGACCGATATCAACAATGTCTGTGTCTGCCTGATGAAATGTGCAGCCGCTTATATTGGTGACGTCAGCGTTTCCACTGCCATCATCATATATACCAATGATATAACCTAAATAGTATTTTACGGAATATCTTTGTTCGAATACGATATTCACTGCATTGCAGTTTTGCACAGCTATAGTCGAATAGCCTGTCTCTCCGACTATTCCGCCAAGCTCTGCCCCTTTAAGCGTTGTGTCATATACCGTACAATTCTTTACAGTGCCGTTTGTAAAGCCTGCAATACCCCCGGCATCCTTAATACTTACGCTAACTTCACCCGAAAATGTACAGCCGTTTATTACGCCGCCTGCCAGACTCGATATATCGTTGCCGCCAACAATACCGCCTGCATTAATACTACCTTTTACAATACCGCTTGCCTTGCAGTTTGTTATTTTTCCTCCCAAGCAGCCGCCTGCTATACTGCCCACATAGCTCGTTTCCTCACTGCCTATGTTGACATTCTTAAGTTCAAGTGCTTTTATTTCGGAAGTGTTGTTTATATATCCGAACAATCCGCAAAAGCTGCCGCCTTTGCCTGCTATCTCAATATCTGCAAGATAATGATTGTTTCCGTTGAATTTTCCGCTGAATCGGTGATTGCCATCGCCTATCTGTTCTAACTCGCCTATGTTATCTATGTCATTATCAAGTTCAAAGAAGAAATCCTTGTAATCAACACCACTGTTTACTATCTCGGCAAGCCTTGCAAGGTTTTCTTTTGTTTTTATAAGATAAGGTGATTCTTCCGTACCAAGTCCCTCAAAGGAACGGATAATGTTAAATTCTGCCGTTTTTGTTCCTGCCCAGCTATTGCCTGTAATTCCCTTTATCGTTACCGAAGCAGTACCGTCATTGATATTATTGGAATATGTAACGGTATAGTCAGTATCTTTTGTCAATGTTTCGCCGTTATATGTTACGCTGAAAGACGGCTCTATTGCTAAACCTGTATATTCGTATCCCGTACTGTCAAATACAATTTCGGTATCGGCTATGTTTTTAGTGTTTTCGTCAACAATGGCAAACTCTTTTACCGCCGTATCGATATAATCTCCTATACCCGTTATGATAACACTTCCCGTACCTACGGAAGTATTATCCGAGTAGCTTACGGTGTAGTGCGTACCTTCGGTAAGAGTTGTATCTCCTATCTTAACGATTACACTTGGCTCGATCGCATTTCCTCCATATGCAATGTAATATTCCTTATCAAGAGTTATCTCCGCCAAAGCAATGCTGTCCTTATCCGAAGAGCTTATCGTAAAGCTGTCCGTATCGGAGGGTACTGTGAGAATATATTTATCCTCTGCATTTTGGGTAAGCAAAGTTGAATTGTTGCAATACACATTTTTTCCCGTTACTCCGTCAAGAGTAAGTGCGAGCGTATCGCCTGCGGTATAGTATTTCCTGCCGTCATATTCGCACAAGGCATCTACATCGGCTGTCACAGATGTGATCCCGTCACCCTTCTCCATATAAGAAACAGTTTTCAGTGCATTTACACCATAATAACCACCGACTATTCCGAGAGAATTGTATCGTGCATAAGCGGAATTTGGCACATACATCGTAGTTCTTGTCCTTGCACCGCCATCAAACGATTGGCTGAATGTCGCATTTTTACTCAAGCAGATGACGGTTTCAACATTGCCCGAACTATATCCAAAGGAGTAATTGTCCACCGATCTTAGCTGCGGAGGAAGTATGACACTTGTGATACCTGTTTCCGAAAACGCAGACCTTCCAAGTGTGAGGCTTGCATTTTCATCGTAATTCGGCTCAAATGTTACACTTGAAAGTTTAGAACACCCATTAAATGCGTTTTTTCCCACAGATGTAACATTTTTGGATATTACAACACTTTCCAAATTGTTAAAACGGTAATAATTGTTGGAAAATGCTTGCTCGGCTATGGAAGTTACGGTGTTTGCAATAACGATGTGTTTAACATTGTTGTCTGTACAGCCGTAATTGCTCAGGTTGTTGCCTTCCATATACTGTGGATCAGTAAAGTAATACAGGGTATTTGTTTCGCTGTCATAATAATTAGCTCTCGTTACCTTATAAGTGAACGATTGGGATCCGCTGTAGCCGCTGTCTTCTTTTGCCGTTACGGTCAATGTATAAAAATCGGCAATTTTTCCGTCACCACTCCATTCGACCGTATAATGCGTATCTTTCGTAAGGACAGTTCCGTCTATTGCTTTTACAATAGGCTCAGGCTTTATCTCCTCGCCTGTCAATAGGTAGCTGCTATCAACATTTGTTATCTCGGCGAGATAGAAGTTATTATCATTGATATCGGGAACAGCATTACCATTGTTGTCAACAGTCCAGCCATTGCCGAGTAAAGCTTTGAGATCACCGCCTGTTTTAGATGTCTGTGTGCCTTGTACATCGCCGTATGCTGTCTTATAGTAGCAATTATTGAGTGTTGACGAGCCATTGCGGTTGAATGTGGCACTGCCGTCGGTACTGCTAAGGCTCATTGTTCCTGACATAAGGCAGTTAATGAAAGCAAGCGTACCGTTTCGCCAACCTACGAAACCGCCGCAGTTTGTGGCGCTTGTATCTGTAATACTGCCGTCAAAAAAACAATTATTAAATGTAACCGTACCGCTTGCCACACCGATAAATCCGCCGTGAGTTGCGTCCTTATTGCTCTCCTCACTTCTGTTACTTGTAATAGTAACATTGCTTTGGCAAGCCACTATATTAACCGTACCGTCTGTACTGCCGATAAGACCTGCGGCATATTTCTGGTTGCCACCGTTTACCGTTCCCGCTGTATGCAATCTCTTGATAGCTGCTCCGTTTACATAGCGGAATGGGGCGGTGTATTCGCCGCCATCGGTAGACAGGTCAAGTGTTATCGTATGACCTGCACCGTCAAATGTACCTTTGAATTTATTGCTGCTTGTGCCGACCATTTTCGATACGGAAATATTGGCGGTCAGCTTGATGTATTGTCCCTCGTAGGTCGTACCGTCATTGTATACGCTCTCTGCAAAGGTTTCCCAATCCGCCGCATTATTTATCAGATATGGGCTTGACTGCGTACCCACACCCGAAAGAGTGCCTGCCGCATAAACCGTTGCCGCCGTTTCAAATATCGGCGATATTT